>JAPUKG010000217.1 GCA_027295775.1 Pseudomonadota bacterium | reverse complement strand
GGCCATCGAGACGGACCACCAGGGACCGCAACGCCGCGCCCAGCAGTCCGAGCTGGGCATCCTCGTGGCCGAAGCGGTCGGCGGGCTCCCCCCGAGCGAACGCGAGGTGCTCGTCCTTCGCCACTACCACGGCCTTGCCTGTGCCGAGGTGGCCCGGATCCTCGGCGTACCCGTGACCACCGCCCGCTCGCGCCTGGCCCGGGCGCTCGACCGACTCCGCGAGCGCCTCGCCCCCGAACCCCCGCCCCCGCCCCCGCCCCCGGAACCCCCGGAACCCCCGGAACCCCCGGCACGCGCCGAGCCCGCGCGCGGCCCCGAACGCCACCAGAGAGGACCATGCGATGAACTGCCCCCAAACGAAGTCCCGGCTGATCGACCTGCTCTACAACGAGCTCGATGACCCGACCGCGGCCTCCGTGCGCCGCCACCTGGAGTCGTGCCCGCGGTGCGCTGCCGAGCGGGCCGGGCTCGAGCGAACCAGAGACGCGCTCGACGCCTGGACGCCGGCGGAGTCACTCGCCGATCCTTGTCTCGAGGCCACTCCGGCCGCCGTCCGGGTCCGGGCCGGGCGGCGGTCGATCCTGCACCGCGCCGGGCCCTGGCTCGGCGGTCTGGCGGCGGGCATCGTGCTGTTGGTCGGGCTCCGGGTGCTCACCGCCGATGGCCGCGCGGCCCAGCAGGAAGCGCGGATCGTCCGGCTCGCCCGGGCCGAGATCGCCCGCGAGCGAATCCTCACCCTCGAAGCGCTCGAAGGCCACCTCGACGAATGGCAGGCGGATCAGGACCGGGTCTTCGCCGTGCTGCTCGATGCGATCGAGGCCGGCCGGATCGAGGACCGGCAGCAGTTCGCCCAGGTCCTCGAGGCGTTCGCGCGAGGTGCCGCCCAGGAAACGCGGCGCACGCGCGATGTCGTGGACGACGTCGTTCGGCTCGTCGCCCTCGAGCGCGGCTCACCCTTTCACGCTCAAACCTTCAGGAACATGGAGAACGTGCCATGAAGCACACCAAGAAGATGACCGCCCTGTGCCTGTCAACGCTCGGCCTCGCCGCCCTGGCATTCGCGGCCCCGGCGCCGCAGCAGGCCGACGACGAACCAGTGCAGATGATCGAGCTGGCCCAGCAGATCGACATCATGCGGCTGGTGCTCGCCAAGTCGATCAACCGCGGCTTCACCGACCTGATCGCCGAACGCCGGACCCCGGAGGACCGGGCCGCGGCCCAGGAAGCCGCGGTGATCGCGCAGCGGGCCGGTGACTACGTCGCCGCCTTGGGGGCGTTGCGGGCGGGCCATCAGAAAACCCAGTTCACCTCCCACACCCGCGGCTTCTACGCCGAAGGCATTGGGGTCGTCTTCAGCTCCGAGGTGAAAACCCCCGTCAGCGAGGTCGAGGGCTACGCCGCCGAGAAGGCGACCCCCGAGCCCGATGAATGGACCGAAGCCACCGACGAGGTCCGTGGGGGGGCTGGCGGGTCGTCGCGGCGGGCCTCGATCTACTGGGACGCCGTCACCAACGCCCAGGCCGTGGACAGCGATGATCTGGTCTTGTGGGCGATCGATCCGGAGTTCGTCGAGGCCGTGATCGGCTCCGTGCTCACCATGCTCGGCAAGCACGGGCTCAAGATCGAGGCACTGCCCGGGGACGAAGGCATCGTCGTCGGCTTGAAACTGGAGCCCCACAGGCCGTCGAGCTCCTACATCGTCGGCGGGAGCGAGGAGCCGGCCGCCGAGCTGGCGTACCTCTGGGCGAACCGGCTGCAGCACTCCGGAGCCCGCCGGGCGGCCCCGAAGCATCTGGTCATCCAGATCTCCAAGCGGAGTCTCGAGCGCCTCGGCGCCGGGGACGAGGTGGACGTTGCGGCGCTCCGTCGCGAGGCGCGGATCACCATGTACGGCGGCGAGCCCGTTTCCGGCCACCGAGGGTCGAGCGGAATGAGGTGAAGGTAGGGGCGGGGTTTATCCCCGCCCGCTTGTTTGATGTGGCGGGTAAGCGCATCGCGCATTGAGCGGGAGGGGATGAACCCCTCCCCTACTTCCCGTCTGTCTCAGTCGGCTCCCACAGGATGTGGTCGTAGCCAAGCAGCGTGCCCGTGCCGAAGGCGATGTCCACCCGGGCCCGCTCGTAGTCGGCGAGCGCACGCACCTCGCTCGATTGGGCGTCCGCCAGCCGGGCGGCGGCGTCGAGCACGTCGGTGCTGGTGCGGACCCCCACCTGGAACTGCCGCTGCTCCGCCTCGTAGGTCCGGCCCGCGAGGATCGCGGCCTGCCGGGCCGCCAGGATGCGCTGCCACTCCTGGTTCATGAGATCGACCGCGTCGTAGACCTCCTGGAGGATCGCCTGGCGCCGCTGCTCGCGGGTGGCCAGGCGCTGGAGCCGCGCCAGGATCGCCCGGTGTACGCGGGCCTTGGCTCTCTCGTTGCCGATCGGAATCTCCGCGGTCATCCCCACCGTCCAGTCCTCGAAGGAGCGATCGCCGATCTGGTCGAAGGCGCGGCCCATCGACGATGACAGCCCGTTGATGGTGTAGCTGTAGTCGACGGTGAACAGGGGCAGGGCGGCGTTGCGCTCGAGGTCGATGGTGCTGGCGTCGATCGCCAGTTGCAGCTCGAGCTCGAGCATCTCCATGCGGTTGGCGATCGCGAACTCGCCGAGGGCCACCGGGTCGAGGTCGAGATAGACCGGCGCCGGGTCGGTGGCGGGAATGAGCACCGTCGGCGAGTGCATCGGGAGGTCGGGCCGGTTCATGATGCGCTTGAGATCGCGCTGGCGCCGGTTGAGGACCGTCTGGGCCACGATGATGTCCTCGAGCCGCGAGGCCACGCCCGATTCGGCCCGTGTGATCTCGATCTGTGGCGCATCGCCGGCCCTGACCTTTCGCCGGGCCTGCTCGAGCTGCTCCACCGCCAACTGGTACTGCTGCACCCGCACCTCGAGCTGGCGCCGGGCGGCGTACAGCAGCCAGTAGGCGCGGTCGGCGTTGGCGAGGACGCGGATCGCCTCGAGCTTGGTCTGGGCGTTGGTGATCTTCTCCTGGTGCCGGGCGACGCGGATCGAGTAGGTGCTGGTGGCGATGCCGCCGCCGCGCAGCAGCGGCTGGCTGATCGAGAAGCGCGGGTTGGCCGAGTAGGCCGCGCCGGAAAAGAAGCTGAAGGGGTTGTCGGTCTCGGATCGGGCCAGCGGCAGGCCGAGTGAGGCGAAGCCCCCCGTGACGAGCGGCAGCTGGATCCCCACGCTGTAGTTGTCGATCGTCGACTGGGATGACTCGGTGGCAAATTCCGTGGCGCTGTCGGTGCGGATGCGTCGAGCAGAGCCGGTGAAGGTGGCTTCGTACTTCGCCTCCTCCTCGCCCACCGAGGTCCTGGCGATCGAGGGAGCGACCAGCTCGACCTTCAGATCGAGGTTGTTCGCCAGCGCCGCGGCGCGGACGGTGGCGAGGTCGAGATCGATGCGCTCCGGCGGCTGGGCGGCCTCCAGCAGGTTCACGATCGCCTCCTGGGCGGCCTCCTCGACCGAGATCGGCGCCGAGCGCGATTCTTCGGCGAGCCGGTTCGTGTCGTTGACTCGCAGCTCCTCGAGCGGCGGCCCGACGCTCCGGTACGCCGAGTCGATGAAGAGATCCGCGCAGCCGGCGCCCCAGAGCAGCGAGCTCGCCACGCCGACCCTAAGAGCATCCTCAGCCCATCTGTAGCGTCCTGAGCGGGCTGCACCTGCGCGTGGCTTTGTCGTGCTCCATCGGCGTATCACGCGGA
>JAPUKG010000216.1 GCA_027295775.1 Pseudomonadota bacterium | reverse complement strand
GCCGTCGACGATGGCCTGCTCGCCGGCCCGCGCCTTCTCTCCGAGTCCCTCCACGCCGGTGACGGCGGGGATCTCGAGGGTGCGCGCGAAGATGGCGCCGTGGGATGTGGACCCGCCGTGCTCGGAGACGATGGCCGCCACCCGGTCCATCTCCAGCTGGGCGAAGAGCGCGGGCAGGATCTGATCCACGACCACCACGCTGCCCGGCTGGAGGAGCGGGCTCGAGTGCCGGACCCCCAGGAGCTTCTCCATCACCCGGCGGCCGACGTCCTCCACGTCGGCGCCCCGCTCTCGAAAGTACGGGTCCTCGATGCGCTCGAAGGTCTCGCGGTAGGCGTCCAGCACCGAGCGCAGGGCCACCAGCGCGTTCGCCTCCAGGGCCATTTGCTGCTCCAGGTTCTGGACGAAGCCGTGGTCCTCCAGGATCTGCATCTGGGTGTAGAAGACGGCGGCGAACTCGGGACCGAAGCGCTCCCCCACCACCTCCCGCATGTCGTCGATCTCGCGGCGGGCCTCGGCCAACGCGTTCACGAGGTCGGCCTTCTCCTCGGCGGGATCGTCGCTCGGGGTGTAGTCGAGCTGGGCCAGGTCCAGTGGATTCGCGAGCCGGTACACCGGGCCGATCGCGACTCCGCGCGAGGTCTGGATGCCGCGCAGCTCGACGTTGTGCTCTCCCGGCTCGCGGTTGTCGCGGGGTGGCCGGGTGATGCCGGCCCGCGCCATTTCGTGGATCGCCCGGGCGCGGCTCTCGTCGGTGTCCGCCACCAGGCTCAGGAGGCGCGCATTGATCACGACCGGCGCCAGGAGCTGCGCGCAGGTCTGGAGCAGGTCCACGTCTTGCGGGTCGAATGCCCGCTCCTCCACGGTCTGGACCACCAGCACTCCGATCACCACGCTCTGGACGATGAGCGGCGCGGCCAGCAGCGACGTGAAGCGCTCCTCGCGCGTCTCGGGGAAGTACTTGTAGTTGGGGTGCTCGCGGGCGCGCTCGATGGCGACCGGTTCGGCGCGCTCCGCCGCCATGCCCACCAGGCCCTCGCCGAAGGCGAGCCGCACCGACCGCACGGCCTCTGCATCGAGACCGATGGTCGCGTGCAGCGTCATGTGGTGGAGGTCGGCGTCGGTCAGGTAGATCGAGCAGGCGTCGGCGTCGAGCCTCTTGGCGACCAGATCGATGACGTTGGCGAGGGTCTCCTGGAGATCGTGGGAGCGGGAGACGATCTCGGCGACGTCGGCCAGGAGTGAGACGCGGTCCGGAATGGCGCCCTCCCAGGGATCGACACAGTCTACAGCAACCGCAAGGCGGCCGAAGGCGAACGCCCGCAAGGGTGGGACTGGAAGCGGGGGCCGACACGCGCTCAGGGTGAGCGGGTCGGCAGAGCTCAGTGCGTGAAGGGGGACTCGATTCGGCGAATCGGAGGGAAGACCATGTCCTTGTCTTCGAACCGCAGGCCGAGCGCGAGCAGGATCTTGCGCTTGGTGTCCATGCGGCAGTTCATGCCCTTCTCGACACTGTGAATCGTTCGCAGCGCAACCTTCGCCTTGCGCGCGAGCTGCGCCTGGGTCATCAGCTTGTTCTCGCGCAGCTCCCTCACGCGATTCAATCGGAGCTGCTGAGTTCCGGTCTCGGACATCCGTCTCACTCCCCTGCTTCCCGACACTTCGGAGATGGCTCTCGGAGTGCCTGAACTGGTGCTCCAGTTTTCGGCGGAACAGGGAGTTTCTTTAGAAAAAAGAGGGCGTTGGAGGGATCGGGAACTCACTCGACGCCGGCTGACTGCGCGTTTCGACAACCCTCAGTTCGCACCAACGGATCCCCCTTCCAGTCGCGTGGTAACGAGACTTCTCGGAACCCAACTTAGGGTTCGCGCGTGAGCAGAACCGGGCCGCGCCGCGCGGGGCCGAAGGGGAGTCTGCTAGCCTCGACTTCCCGGGGGAGGGCCCTTGCGGCGCGCCCTGATCCGCATCGTCACCGTTCTGGTCCTCTTTCTGACGGCGCTCGCCGGCGGGTACCTGCTGTCGTCTGGCCTGGCCCAGGAAGCCCTGCGCGTCGAGGTGGAGACCCAGCTCGCCCGGGTCCTGCGCGGTCCGGTCTCGATCGAGAGCGTGCGCCTGATCCCGGGGCTGGGGCTCGCCGTGGAGGGCCGGAACATCGAGGTGTACCCGGACCCGGACGGCCCGGGGCTGTCGGCGGAGTGGGCGCGCGTGGAGATCGACCTGCTCTCCCTGCTGCTGGGCCGCATCCGGCTCGACGAGCTGTGGGTGGAAGGCGCCCACCTGCGCATCGTGCGCCGGGCGGACGGAAGCTGGTTCCCCTACCCGATGGCCGCCCTCGGCCGCGGCTCGGGAGACGGCGCGCCCGACCCGGAGCCGGCTCTCTTCCTGGTCCGCGCCTGCGAGAGGGTGACCCGCGAGCTGGTCGAGGACGCGCTGGTAGCCGACCACCTCGAGGTGAGACGGAGCCGCGTCAGCTGGACCGACCACCGGACCCGGAGCGGGCGTCCACTCCGGATGGGAGTCGAGGCAATCAACGGAACTCTGGACCACCGCTTCTTCTCGGACGCACCGGAGCTCGCCCTGCGCGCGACCTTCCGGGGCGACGACGGCGCGGCGATTCCCATCGAGGCGGAAGGGCGACGGCAGGGGGACGTTCTGCGGCTCACCCTGTCCGCGACCGGCCTCCCGCTCGGCGGATTCGAGACCTACGTCCGGGAGGCGCTGGGCCCGGAGGCGGCCCTGGCGGGAGAGCTCAGCGGAGTCGTGGCCTACCAGACCGGCGACCCCGGCACGGGCTTCCTCGAGATCGACTGGATCGCCCGCAACCTGGCGGTGGCCGTGCCTCTGGGCAATGGGCGCATCCCGGTCGAGTCGGCGCAGGCGGCGATCCAGGCCCGGCTCGAGCTCCACCCCAGCCGACTGCGACTCCGCCAGGCCCGATTCGACGGCGAGCAGGCGCGCCTCCGGTTGTCCGGCGTGATCGAGCGGCCCCTCCGCGACGTCTCCCGAGCCCGCTTGGAGACCGAGATCCTGGGCGCCCCCTTCGCCGTGGTCGAACACTTCGTGGACGCGCTGCCCGCCTCCGACCGCGACGCCCTCGAGCAGATCTTCGAGGAGGTGCAGAGCGGCGAGATCGTCCGCATCGGGGGGAGCGGCACCACGTCGATCTCGGAGTGGCGGCGGCTCCTGGACGGCGAGCTCTCCACTCTGCCCCGCGGCTTCGTGCTCGGCGCCGAGATCCGGGACGTCAGCCTCTCGACCGCGGGCCGGGACCGGCTGACCGACGTGGCGGGAACCCTCGCCTGGAGCCGGGATCGAATCTCGATCGAGTCCACCTCGGCCCGCTGGAACGACACTGTGCTGCCCGAGCTGTCCTTCCAGATCGTGGGCGTCTCCCACCTGTTCAAGGGGCCGCAGCGGGAGCGTCTCGTGCGCGAGGGCGCCCAGCCCCTGCCGGGTCTGGTGCCCCTGGGCGAGCTCCTGCGCGGAGAGGAAGGTTCCGACGCGGGCATTGGCTTTCCGACGGTGAGGCTGGAGATCCTCGAGCTCCACCACACGGTGTCGCGCTTCCCGCTCGTGGAGAGCCGACTCTCCATCCGGCCCACCGAGCGAGGCCTCGAGGTCGACATCCACGACGGAACCTGGGGCGGCGCCCCGATTTCGGGAGAGGCGGTCTGGGTGCGCGGGCCCGAGCCTCGGATCCGCTTGAGCGTGAAGGTCGGGCCACCCCGGGCGCGTTCCGCGCCCCCGGGTCCACCGCCGTCCGCCGAGAGCGGGGCGGCGCCGTGGATGCGCGGCCGCTTCGAGGTGGACCCGCTGCGCGACAGTCCCGCGGCGTTCCACACCCTCACCGGGAGCTTCGCGGTCGAGGGCAGCACGGTCTATCTGTCGGACGTCAACGCGGAGCTCGACCCGGTCGGCACGCTCACTGGGCACCTGCGCGTGGACCTCTCCTCGCCGGACGATCTCGGCATCGCTCTCGCGATCGAGATCGAAGAGGGGGATCTCTCGCGACTGGGGGGCCTGTTCGGTCTGCCGGACGGCATCGCCCAGGGGACCGTCGGACTCACCGGGTCGCTCGAGGGACCGCTGCGTCCCGGGTCGCCGCCACTGTCCGGCCTGGAGGGCTTCGTCTCGGTTCGGGCGCGCGACGGCCAGATCCGCCAGAGGCTTCCCCTGCTCGCCGCCGTGGCCCAGGCCACCGAGGGCTTCAATCCTCTCTCCGAGCGCGAGTCGGTGGCGTTCGAGTCGATCGACGCCGATCTGGAGTTCTCGAAGGGCCGGATCTCCACCAAGGACCTCAGGCTCGAGGGCCCCGTGCGCGTCTTCGTCACCGGCGAGCTGGACGTGGCTTCCGATCCCGAGACGATCGACGCCGTGGCCGGTGTCTTCCTGTTTCGCCAGGCGGACCGGACGCTCGGGCGGATCCCCCTGGTGAACGTCCTGTTCTCCGACAAGGGCATGGTCGGGGCGTACTACGCGATCCGGGGCCCGCTCGCAGAGCCCGAGGTGGACTCGCTGGCCGTTCGTTCCATCGTAGAGGGCATCCCCGACGTGGTGAAGTCGCCCTTCAAGGTGCTGAAGATCCTGAGCCAGGTCGGCCGCGGGGAAGCGAAGCGGGACGAGCCCTGACCCGTTGGACTTCCGCCCTTCCGGCGGCTCTCCGGCGTGGCCATACTACGGGTGACTCGCGATCGCGGGGCGAGGTGTCTCCCGGGTGGAGGACCTCGGGGAGGAGCGTCTGGGATGGAGCGGCCCGAGGAGATCCTGAAGCGCCTCCAGGACGAGGTGGGCCGGGTGGTCGTGGGCCAGCGGGCCCTCGTCGAGGGGTTGCTCGTCGGACTCCTGTCCAGCGGCCACGTGCTGGTCGAGGGTGTCCCCGGGCTGGCCAAGACCACTGCCGTGCGGACCCTGGCGGCGGTCCTGGGCCTGGGCTTCCGGCGCATCCAGTTCACCCCAGATCTGCTGCCCGGCGACCTCACTGGAAACCCGGTGTTCGTTCCGGACCGGCGCACCTTCGAGGTGCGCCGCGGTCCGATCTTCACACCCGTCTTGCTGGCGGACGAGATCAACCGCGCGCCGGCCAAGGTGCAGTCGGCGCTCCTGGAAGCCATGGAGGAGCGCCAGGTCACGATCGGCGAGGAGAGCTTGCCCCTGCCGGAGCCGTTCCTGGTGATGGCCACCCAGAACCCCATCGAGCTCGAGGGGACGTACCCGCTGCCCGAGGCCCAGATCGACCGCTTCCTGCTGAAGCTGGTGGTGCCGTATCCCACGGAGGTCGAAGAGAGAGAGATCGTCGAGCGCGACGCCCAGGGGACCGTGGACGTGGAGCCGGTCGCAGGGATCGAGCAGGTCCTGGGATTGCGCGCGGCCGCGTCCCAGATCCACGTGGCGCCCGAGGTGAGCGAGTACGCCGTGCGTATCGTGCGCGCCACCCGCGAGCCCGGCGGGATCGTCCCGGACAGCGCGCTCGGCGCCTCCCCGGTGGCGCTCGGCGGGTCGCCGCGGGCCTCCATCTACCTGGTGCGCGCGGCCCGCGCCCGCGCCCTGCTCGACGGGCGCAGCTACGCCACGCCCCACGACGTGAAGCGCATGGCCCCGGACGTCCTTCGCCACCGTGTACTCGTGACCTATGAGGCCGAGGCGGACGGCGTCACCCCCGAGTCGGTGATCGAAGCGGTGCTGGCCTCGGTGGAGACGCCCTAGGCGGGCCGGGCGGGCGGGTGACCACGCTCGAACCCGAGATCGGCTCTGCCGAGCTTGCGCGCGCCGCGCGCATCCTGGCGATCCGGGTCCGCCGGGAGGCCACCGGTCTGTTCGCCGGGGGCTATGCGAGCGCGTTCCGCGGTGGCGGGATGGAGTTCTACGAGTCCCGGCCCTACGTGCCCGGCGACGACGTCCGCGCCTTCGATTGGAACGCGTTGGCGCGGACCGGCGAGCCCTTCGTCAAGCGCTACCGCGAAGAGCGCGACCTCACGGTCTGGATCGCGCTGGACGTCTCGGCCTCCATGCGCTTCGGCGCGCTCGGCCGGGTGAAGGCCGGCGTGGCGGCCCACGCTGCGGCGCTCCTCGCCGCCGCGGCGGGACAGACCGGCGATCGGGTGGGGCTCGTCGCGTTCGCCGATGTTGTGCGCGCCGAGGTTCCCGCGGCGCGCGGGCCGTCGCACATCTGGCACGTGGTGCAGACCGCGGGCCTCTGTGCCGGCTCGGCCGCGGGCGGCACGCGGCTCGGAGTGGGGATCGAGGCGCTGGTGGCGCGCGCGCGGCAGCGCTCGATCTCGGTGCTGCTCTCGGACTTCCGGGATCCCGCGCTCCTCGACCCTTCCGGAGTGGCGGGGCTGCTGGCGCTGTCGCGGCGCCACGACGTGGTGTGCGCGGTGCTCTACGACCCGCGCGAGGAGTCGCTCCCGAGCGTCGGCCTGGTACGGGTGGAGGATCCCGAGCGCCCCGGACGCACGCAGGTGCTGCACACCGGGCGCAAGCGCGCCCGAGCGCGCTATCGGCGCGCGTGGGCCGCCCGCTGCGCCGCCCTCGAGCGGGCGCTCCGCTCGGCCGGCTGCGACGTCGTCTGGATGCGAACCGATCGCGATCCGCTGCGCACCTGGATGCACTTCTTCGAGCAGCGAGCGGCGCGCTCGCGGGTGGCGTCGTGAGGAGGACGCGATTGGCGCTGGCGGGTGGCGTCGTGAGATTGGCGCTGGCGTGCGGCGCCGCGATACTGTTGCTCGCCTGCGGCAGCGAGGAGCCCGCGCCGCGAGCGCCGTCTCTTCCCGTCACCCCGCGCGCCACCCTCTCGGTGGAGCCGCCGACCCTGCGCATCGGCGAGGTCGTGCGCATCGAGGTGGTGGTGGTGACGCCGCCCGAGTACCGGGTGCTCCCCCCAGAGCCGCCGGAGGTGCCCGGCCTCTGGCTGCTCGACGCGGTGGAGCTCGAGCCCGAGCGCGGGCCGGGCCGCTGGGTGCACCGCACTCGCCTGCGCGTGCGGCCGCGGGACCTCGGCGTGCACGAGTGGCCGTCCGGGGTCGTGCACGTGGAGAACGCTTCGGGGGAGCGGCTCGAGCTCGCGCTTCCGGGTCGAAGCCTCGAGGTCGTGTCCATCCTGCCGGAGATGCCCGACCGGGGTACGCCCTACGGGCTGCGCGAGCCCGCGGCGGAAGCGCCCGCAGCGAGCATCGGGCTCGGTCCGGCGCTGGCGGCCGGGGCGACCGGGGCGCTCCTGGCGGTTCTGCTCCTGCGCGGAGCGCGGCGCGCACGGGCGGCGCGGGCGCGCCGCCAGCTCGGGTCCACCGGTGACCCCGAGCCCGAGCTCGACCTCTGGCAGTGGGCGGAGCGCGAGCTGCGCAGTGCAGACGCCAGTCTGGGGGACGAGCCGCGCCGGGCGGCCAACCGCGGCGCCAGGGTGCTCCGCCAATACGTCGAGCGCCGCTTCGGCGCCGACATCGCCGCCAGCACGACGCCCGAGCTCGAGGCGACGACGCCGCCCCTGGCCATGCGCTCGCGCTGGCCCTACCTCGTGCGCATCCTCGAGAGCTTCGACGAGGCGCGTTTCCGTCCCGTCGATCCGGAACGCGACCCCGACCCGACCGGGCGGATCCGCAAGGCGCTGGAAGAGACCCGCCGCTTCGTCGAGGACTCGGTGCCCAGGGGCGTGCGGTCGTGAGCGG
>JAPUKG010000215.1 GCA_027295775.1 Pseudomonadota bacterium | reverse complement strand
AACCCCCAGGGGATTCTCGCCTGGGCTAGCTTGCGCCCGGACCGATGCGCTCACGAGCTCACGCCCTGCTTCCGGCTCTCTGCATCGCCGCCGCAACCCAGGCGGGGGCTTCGGGAGGCTCCCCGACGGATCCGGTCCGCGTGCTCTTCGAGGGCCGGGAGTGTCCGTCGCCGTTCCTCCAGGTCGAGGTCTGGGATCGCGGTCAGTCGGCCTGGAGCACCCACCCGTCGCACGCCTTCATCCTGGTGGACTCGTGCCAGGTCGAGGACGCGGGCTACCTGCTGAACGAGATCCGGATTCGCTGCGTCGATCCCGACGGGCAGCCGGGCACCCCGTGGCGGATCGGCGTGGAGGTGTTCCAGCCGGGCGTGGTCGATGCCTGCGCGCTTCCCACCCACATGGCGCCCTTGGTGCGGATCCGCTCGCCCCGTCCGGGAGAGGTCGTGCGCGAGCGGGCGCCCTTCGTCCGGGTCGACGGCGCCGTCGACGTCTCGGTGCCCGAGATCCCAGAGGCGGTGCGCAGCAGCCGCATCGCGGCCCAACTGGTGCTGTCGACGCCCATCCTGCGCGAGGTGGTGGTGGAGAACCTGAGCACGGGCGAGTCCGCGCGCGAGGTCATCCTGGGACCGGACGGGCGCTTCTCGGCCTCGGTTCCGGTCGCGCCCGGCGCGAACCGGCTGCGCGCTACGGCCCTCGTCTCCGAGGATCGTGTCGGCCGCGCCGAAGTCGAGGTGGAGTTCGACGCCTCGCTGCTGCGCGAAGACCTGCTCCGGGCCGAGCGCGAGCGGATCGAGCGGATCCGCGAGGAGCAGCCCAAGCGGGTTCGCATCGAAGAGGAGAGCGACGGCTGAGCCACGCCGATCGACACCTCGCCGGGCGGCGGCAGCCGGCCCCGCGCAGCTTCTGGGGCTGGATTCCCGGGCTCCTGTTCGCAATCGCCCTCGGCATCCGCGCCCTGCCCTGGCCCACCGTCTTCACGCCGGAGCGGATCGAGCTGTTCGGCCACGACGCCTACTACCACCTGCGCAAGATCCTCTACACGGTGGTCTCGTTCCCCTCACTGCTGGACTTCGATCCCTATCTGAGATTCCCCGACGGCGCGCGGCCGATCTGGCCGCCGTTCCTCGACGGAGCGATCGCCACCCTGATCCTGCCCTTCGCCCGATCGGGCGACCCCGCGCGGGTAGAGGCGCTCGCCGTGTGGGTACCACCCATCCTGGGCGCTGCGACCGTCGCGCTGCTGGCCGTCGTGGCCCGCCGCTTCTTCGACGACCGGGTGGCTCTCGTCTCCGGCGCCCTCCTGTGCGTGCTGTCCGCCCACTTCTGGTACTCGCAGCTCGGCTTCGTCGATCACCACGCGGCCGTGGCCCTGCTCTCGACGCTGGTGCTCGCCGCGACCCTGACGCTGCTGCGCCGAGCGGCCGCGGGCGACGGAACCGGCGGTGCGGCCCTGGGCCTCGGCGTGGCCAACGCGCTCCTGCTGCTGGTGTGGCCGGGCGGGCTCCTCTTCGTGGGACTGAGCCAGCTCGGGCTCGCGGCGTTCTGGGTCACCCGGACCGATGCCGGCGGGACGGCGCGCTTCGCCCGGCCGATCGCGCTCCAGTCCGCAACCACCGGGGGCCTCCTGCTACCCGCGGTCGCGGCCGCAACGCCGACGGAGCAGTGGGGCCCGCTCCATCCGATGGTGCTCTCGTACTTCCCCGTCTGGATCTTTGCGGCGCTGGCGCTCTGGGCCCTGGCGACCTGGGCGCTCGCCGTCCGCATCCCGCGTCTGGCCGCTCGGGGCTGGACCCGCGTGCTGGGGACGGGCGCGATCGGCGCCGTGCTGTTGGGGGCGAGTGCCGCCCTGCTTCCGGAGCTTCGGGAGGCACCGGACGAGCTGTGGCGGTGGCTGGCGAAGGCCGAGACATTCCAGTCCGCAGTGGGGGAATCCCAGCCCCTGTTCGTCTCGGCGGGAGAGCTCACGACCCGTATCGCGTCGCTCCGACTCTCGCACTTCGTCTACGCCCTTCCCTTCGCGCTCGCCGCCCTGGCCTGGCAGAGCTGGCGGCGCCGCGATCCGGCGCTCCTCTTCCTGGCCGGGTGGTGCGCGGCCCTGGCGGCGGTCGCGCTGCTGCAGCGCCGCTTCATGAACTCGCTCTCGGTCTCCTACGCGCTGGTCTTCGGCTGGAGCGTGGTCGCGCTCTTCGAGGTCGCCGCCCGGCGGGCCGGCTCGTCGGGTGTTCGCCGCGCAGTGCAGGTCGCCCTGGTGGTGCTGCTCGCCGCGCTGCTCCTCCCGCTGGAACGCGCCTACCGACGCCCGCTCCGCAACGCGCTCCGCGCGCTGCGAAGCGAGTCCATCGAGCCCGACCGGACCCGGGTCCAGAAGCTCGGTTCGATCCAGGTGGCCGAGTGGATGCGAGCCGCCACGCCGGAGACCACTGGCTTCTTCGACCCGACCGCGCGCCCGGAGTATGGGGTGCTGGCGCCGTGGGGCGACGGTCACGTGCTGAAGTACGTAGGGCGGCGGCCCGTGGTGGTCGACAACTTCGGCGACGACCTCGGCGGCCTGAACTTCGAGCTCAGTCGCCTCTACTTCCAGCTCCCGTCGGAGACCGACGCGATCGACCTGCTCGACCGCCTGGGCGCGCGCTACGTGGTGGTGCGCCCGGGAGCGGGGCTCGGGGGCGTCCAGTTCCAGCGGCTCTACGCCGGAGACGCCAGCGGACTGGGCCAACATCGCCTCGTCTTCGAGACGCCGCTGGCCGAGCGGACCGCGCACCTTCCGTCGATCAAGGTGTTCGAGTCCGTCGCGGGCGCGCGTCTCATCGGACTTGCTGCGCCGGGCGCCGCGGTGCACGCCAGCCTCGAGTACCGAACGCCGCGGGGGCGGGGCGCCGTCTACCGGGCCGAGACTGTCAGCGACGCGTCGGGCCGCTACGCTCTTCGCCTGCCCCACGCAACTCGCGGCGGTCCGGCGTCCGTGCGCCCCGACGGCGCGTACCGCGTGGTGTCCGGGGAGAAGATGGAGCGGGCCGAGGTCGACGAGTCGCAGGTGCAGGCGGGGGCGGAGGTGCCCGGACCCGACCTCCGCCCGTGAGCACGACATCGCCGCCCCGGCGAACCGCGCCGCTCCCCCTGTCGCGGAAGCTCCTGTTCTCGGCGGTCGTGCTCGTCGCGGTGCTCGGTGGCCTCGAGACGCTGGCGCGGCTGCTGGTCCCGCCCCGCGACGCGCGCATCCATCTCGAGCACGAGAACATGATCACGGTTCTGGGGCTCGAGCAGCTGAACCGCACCATGGTGTTCGACCCGGACCTCTTCTGGCGCCTCGCAGATGAGCTCCGCGACGTGCGCGTAACCGGAAACGTGCGGGGCAACGTCCTCGACTTCCGCGTCACCGCCCACGACGGGCTGCGCTCGCCTCCGGTCGCCGAGTCCCGACCCGCTCTGCGCGTCCTGGCGCTGGGCGACTCGTGCACCTTCGGCATCGGCGTGGAGAATGACGAGACCTGGCCCGCGGTCCTGGAGACGGCACTGGCCGCGGCCGGACTCGATGCGGAGGTGATCAACGCCGGCGTTCCCGGATACAGCGCCTACCAGGGCTTGCGTTTCCTCGAGACCCGGGGCCGGGCGCTGCGGCCCGACGTCCTGGTGGTGAGCTTCGGCTTCAACGACCGCGACCTCTGGTCGTCGCGTTCGGACCTCGAGACGGCCGCCAGCCTGCAGCTCGCTCCCTGGGAGACGCTGGCGCTCCGGAGCCGCCTGGTGGTCGGACTGCGCCGCTGGCTTCGCGCGGACGTCCCCGACGCGCCGCCCGATGGGTCGGAGGCATCCGCCAGCGCGCCGGCCGCTGGCGAGGCCAGCCCCGCAGTCCGGGTCGGCACGACCCCGCGCCTCTCGCCCCGCGAGTTCTACGACGCGCTCGGGTCCATGAAGCGGATCGCCGACGAGCTCGGCGCCCGGCTGGTGCTGGTGGGCTGGCCCTACCGGTCCCAGGTGGACCAGGGCATCCGCGAAGCGGTCCGCTACCAGATCGTGATGGAGCGGCTCGCCCGGGACGCGCGGGTTCCCATGGTCCACCTGGCGCCCCCCTTCATCGACGCAGGCGCGCCGCTCTTCGTGGACCACGTGCACGCCAACGCGGAGGGCCACCGCGTCGCCGCCCGCGCCATCGAGCCCTGGGTCACGCCGCGCTGATCAGGCGGGCCCGGGCCGGCGGTAGACGAAGAGCTTCTGGGTGCCGTAGTCGCCCCAGGCCGGAAGCCGGGCGAAGAAGCGGTTCCACCGGGAATGGGGATTCCCCACGTCCATGCCCGACAGGCCGAGTCGGACCACTAGCGGCTTCAAGACCCGTGTCCCCACGTAGTACGTGCTGGCGAAGTCCACGCACTCGACCCGCTCGAGCTTGCCCGCCAGGAACTCGCCGACGCGTTCCTCATCGAGGTACTCGTTGAAGTCCGGCGCCGGGATCGGATCCAGTCCGAGCCGGCCGCGCAGGGCGTTCAGCCGGGCGAGGCCCTGGAGAGTGGCCTCCGAAAACAGGAGCTTTCCGCCCGGACGCAGGGCGCGCACGCACGCTTCCAGGGCCTGACGTTGGTTCTCCCAGGTGCGCAGGTTGATCAGCACGCGCACCAGGATCACCGCGTCGTAGTGGTCGGCCGGCTCCTGGAGATCGAGGACGTTGCCCACCGCGAACTCGACCGACCCGGCCAGGGAGTCCCGAATTTCGGCAACCCGCTCGCGCGCCGCCTCGATCATCTCCGGCACGTAGTCGAGGCCGCGCATCTGGAGGTGCCGGCGCGCCGCCAGGCGGACCGTCGAGTACCCGTTGGCGCAGCCGACGTCGAGGACGCGCTCGCCGTCCCGGAGCCGCGCGGCCAGAGCCTCCACCTCGAGGTCCATCACGTGTACGTCGGACCACGACGCGGCGGGCGCGCCCCGGTGCTGGCGGGCGCGTTCGGTCCAGTAGGCCTCGATCTCGGCCAGACTCATCCCGCCGCTCACGGCGCGCCCGGCGCTCCAGCTCCGGCCGGGGTCACAGGCGCGGGGCGCCTCCGGAGCCGGGCGAAGAGAATTGTATACAGCGAGATCGCCGCGAAGAGCGCAGCCAGACTGATGTTGCGACCCAGTCGAAGACTGGGTGGATCGAGGTCGAAGGTCACCTGATGCTGCCCGGACTCCACCACACAGCCCAGAAAGTCTCCGTAGACCCGAACCACCCGGGCGGGCACCCCGTCGACGCGAGCGACCCAGCCACCGAGGTTTCGCTCCGACACGATCAGGAGCTGCCGGCTGGGGGCGGAGGTCTCCACGGAGATCAGGCCCGGCCGGTCCTCGACGAGGACGGCCCGACCCGGAACCCCCGGCTCCAGCCCAAGGCGCTCTTCCACCACTGCGGTGGTGGCCACGTCGATGCTCTCCAGGGCCGACATGGGATCCGAAGTCACCACGACTCGTCCGACGAGGCGGGCTCGCGGCAGCGGGTCGGACAGGTATTGCACCGTTCGCTCCTCCCGGTCGTTGCGATAGATCCAGCTGACACCCGCGATGCGAAGCGGCTTGGCGTTCCGGTAATCGAGGTAGGTTCGGGCGCTGGCCCCGCTGTAGGAGTTGATCAGCCGGTATCCCCAGAGCGCGAAGATGTTCGGCGTATGCTCTTCGAACCGCGTCGTGCCCCCGTGAATCCGGTAGCGCGGATCCGGCGGCGGCAGGGGAGCCGGTCGTCGGCGGTACTCCTCGTACGAGACGGGCGGCTCCTCCACAGCGTAGGACAGACCGTAGAACCCCTGATCTGCGGCGACGAACGCCATCAGGGCGGGAAGCGCCCAGCGCCGCCCGCGCGCGGCGGCGAAGACCAGGACCCCGGCGGAAGCGGCCAGGAGTGGACCCGCCCACACCCAGGCCGGCGCCGCCAGCTGGGCGTTCCAGCGCGTGAACCCGGCCGTCGCGACCGCCGCGGCGGCGACGGCCACCAGCGTGGGGACCGTCAGGATCCACAGCCCCCGCGCGCTCCCCCGCTCGCCTCGTTGCTGCCGGGCGCTCAGCTCATCGAATGCGAGCGCTGCAAGGCCGGCCAGCACCAGGTGGACAATCAGGATATTGCGGGCCGGGGCCCGGAACAGACCCACCAGGGGGATCTGCACCTGGATGGAATAGAGCAGACCGTGGGGTCCAAGGGAGAGGTCGAGGCCCGCCCACGCGACCAGCAGCAAACCCACGACGATCCGGCGGCGCTCGCCGAGGCCGCGAAAGCGCGCTGCCAGCCAGACGAGGAGCGCCAGGCACCCGGCGCCCGCGTAGGAACCGAGCTCGTGGGTGTTGCCGCCCGCGCCCGGCGATTGGTAGAAGCGCTCGGCGAACAGGTAGGGTGACACGAGCTGGACCAGGTCATCGGGCGCAAGCGAGTACATCGAACGGTAGGCGACACTGGCTTCGATGCGGGGCGTGTACTGCAGGTGGTCCCACGACGGTACCAGCTGGACGGCGCCCATGGCGCAGCCCAGCACCAGCGCAGCGAGGAACAAAGGCAGCGAACGAACCAGGTTTCCGGTTGCGAACCCGACGGCGAGCCAGTAGACGCCAACCACCTGGAACGACATGACCGCCACCTGGGGGAAGTGCAGCAGCATCTGTGACGCAATCAGCACGGCTGCGCCCAGGCTGGCGGCCACCCGTCGCCGCGGATCGGTGTCGCGCAGGAGGACGTCGACCATGGCCAGGAGCCAGGGGATGTGGGCGGCCACGGCGACGACGTTGGTATGCCCGAAGTGCAGCAGATTAAAGCCGGAGAAGGCGAAACCCATCGAGCCGAAGAGCGCCGCGGACGCCGAGAGGCGCCACCGGCGCAGGAGCCAGTAGCCGCCGATCAGCATCAAGGGGTAGCTGAGCAAGAGCTCCAGATGGAACGACCAGGGAAGCGGGATCGCCCAGTAGCTGAGCGTGCGCAGCGGATGGTACAGGCCGAGCTGGCCAAGACCGTGCAGGTAGAGCCCTCCGTCCAGCTCGGGCCACCACAGCATGGAGTCTCCCCGTTCCAGGCTGCGGCGCATGAACGTGCGGGCGATCAGCGTGTAGTTGCCAAGATCGTGCTGGACGTAGACGCGCCCCAGGACCATCGGCGCGGCGAGGGCGCCCAGCACCGCGTTCGCGGCGACCACACCCCACGCGAGGAGCTTCCGGTCCTCGTCGCGTGCAGGCACGACGGCGATCAGAGGCCGTCGAACGCGAGGACCGCGCCGATGACCTCGTCCTGCTCCGCCTCGCTGAGGTCGGGATAGAACGGAAGTCGCAGGATCCGGTCACTCACGCCTTCGGTCACCGGGCAGTCGCCGGGAGCGCCGCCGAAGCGCCTGCCCATCGCGGACAGGTGAAGCGGCTGGTAGTGGAAGACCGCGAGGATGCCGCGCGCCTTCAGGTGATCGATCAGACCCTGCCGCGCGCCCTCCGAGGGGAGCAGCAGGTAGAAGAGGTGGTAGGCCTGATCGCAGTGCTCGGGAACGTGGGGAAGACCCACGCCAGCAGCCTCCGCCCAGTCGGTGAGCCCCTGCAGGTAGCGATTCCAGACGCGGCACCGTCCCGACTGAATCCGATCGCGGATCTCGAGCTGCGCGTACAGGAAGGCAGCCAGGATCTCGGACGGTAGATAGCTCGAGCCCAGGTCGATCCAGGTGTAGCGATCGACCTCGCCCCGGAAGAAGCGGCTGCGGTCGGTGCCCTTCTCGCGCACGATCTCGGCCTTCGACGTGAAGCGGGGATCGTTGATCAGGAGCGCTCCTCCCTCCCCGCACGTGAAGTTCTTCGTCTCGTGAAAGCTCAGCGTGGCGAGGGCGCCGAGGGTGCCGAGCGGCCGGTCTCGGTACGCGCCGAACGGCCCGTGGGCGTTGTCCTCGACCACGATCAGCCCGGCGCCCGACGCGATCTCGTCGATCGCGTCCATCTCGCAGGCCACGCCGCCGTAGTGGAGCGCGACGATTGCCCGGGTGCGTTCCGTCACGCGCTCTCGGATCCGCGTCTCGTCGAGGTTCAGGGTGTCACTGCGGACGTCGACGAAGACCGGCACCGCACCCCGCATCGCGAAGGCACCTGCGGTGGTCACGAAGGCGAAGGAGGGCACGATCACCTCGTCGCCCGGCTCGAGCTCGAGGAGCAGCGCGCACATCTCGAGGGCATGGGTGCACGAGGTGGTGAGGAGGGCCTTCCGGACGTGCAGCTCCCGTTCCAGGAGCTCCGAGCAACGCCGCGTGAAAGGACCGTCTCCAGCCAGGTAGCCCGCCTCGATCGACTCCGCTGCGTAGCGCAGCTCCTGCCCCGCGGAGGCGGGCCGGGTGAACGGAATCCGGTAGCCCTTCACGTCAATCCGCCTCGGAATCTTCGCTGCCGCGGTCCCGATTCCGATCCAGATCCGTCTGGGAGCGGATCGCATAAGCCGGCCGACCCATGGTTCGGAAGTGCATGCGAGCCAGGTACTCTCCGATGATCCCCAGCGCGAAGAGCTGGGCGCCCGAGAAGATCGCGATCACCGAGGCCAGGAACGGGAAACCGGGAACCGTGCTGTCCTGGAAGAGGAAGCGGGCCAGCACGTAGACCAGCACGGCCAGGCCGAAGACCGTGAACGCGAAGCCCGTGAGGCTCGCGAGCTGGAGGGGCACGATGCTGAAGCCGGTCATCATGTTGAGGGCGTGGGCCACGAGCTTGCGGAACGTGTAGTTCGACTTCCCCTCCCTGCGCGCCTCGTGCCGGACGGGGATGGCCGCGAACGAGGTGGTCGCCCAGGTCAAGAGCACGTCGACCGAGACGTACGGGCTCCGGAAATCGGCGAAGGCGTCGCGCAGATCGCGGTGAAAGACGCGGAAGGGCCCCACCACCCGCGCGATCTCCGCGCCCATGGCGCCCTGGAGCGCGAGCTTGGTGACCACCGAGCTCCAGTCGCGCAGCCGCCCGTGGCGCTCGCGGTCGGGCGTCCCGTACACCACGTCGAAGCCCTCCCGCAACTTGGCCAGCAGCTTCGGGATCTCCTCGGGCGGATGCTGGAGATCGTCATCCAGGGTGACGATCCACTCGTGCCGGGCCCAGCGGATGCCGGCGAGGAGCGCGTTGTGCTGGCCGAAGTTGCGCGTGAAGCGGACGCCGCGCAGCCAGCGGCGCTCCCGGGCCAGCTCCTGGATCCGCTGCCAGCTGGCGTCGCCGCTGGCGTCGTCGATCAGGAGGACCTCGAACTCGCGGGCCTCGGCGCGCAGGACGGCCTCGAGCCGCTGGATCAGCTCGGCGAGGCTGGTCTCGGCGTTGTACACCGGGACCACGACCGAGATCGGCGCACCGGGCTCTGCCACATCCATGGAAGGGCCCAGCCTATCTCACTGAGCCCCCGCTGTCCCCACGGGAAGCAGGTCCGGTGTCAGCGCAGGTACCCCAGCTCGCGGAGCTGCTCCGCCGTGTCTGGGTCCAGGTCGCCCAAAGGAGACGGCCGCGCGCCGGCGCCCGGCTGGGACGGGAGGGGCGGGCGGCCTCCG
>JAPUKG010000214.1 GCA_027295775.1 Pseudomonadota bacterium | reverse complement strand
CGGCTGTTCGCCGATTAAAGTGGCACGCGAGCTGGGTTTAGAACGTCGTGAGACAGTTCGGTCCCTATCCGCCGTGGGCGCAGGAGATTTGAGGGGATCTGTCCCTAGTACGAGAGGACCGGGATGGACGAACCTATGGTGTACCGGTTGTCGCGCCAGCGGCATTGCCGGGTAGCTACGTTCGGATTGGATAACCGCTGAAAGCATCTAAGTGGGAAGCCCACCCCAAGATGAGATCTCCCCAGGCCTTCGGGCCTCTGAAGGGTCGTCCGAGACGAGGACGTTGATAGGCTGGAGGTGGAAGCGCAGCAATGCGTGGAGCTGACCAGTACTAATCGCCCGTGAGGCTTGACCACTCGAACGCGCGCCGCGGCGCTCTGACTCGGAATGCTATTCGGTCGTTCAGAGACCGTTGACAGGTTTCCCACCGTCCATAGAGCAGGGGCCACACCCGTTCCCATTCCGAACACGGAAGTTAAGCCCTGCTTCGGCGATGGTACTGCGGGTTTTCATCCGTGGGAGAGTAGCTCGACGGTGGGATTTCTTTGCAGGGGCTCCGGGCCGGAACGGTCCGGGGCCCTTTTTCGTCAAGCCTCCGTCATGAACTCTCCGAGCCGACGCCTCTGTGCCCCAGCCTCGTCGAAGTTCGACGGGTCGAGCCACGCCTCCAGCGCCGCGCGCAACGCCGGCCACTCCCCCGCAACGACGGAGAGCCAGGCGTTGTCGCGGTTGCGGCCCTTCATCACCACGGCCTTCCGGAAGGTGCCCTCGTAGCGGAAGCCCAGGCGTTCGGCGGCGCGCAGCGACGGCGCGTTGAAGCTGTCGCACTTCCACTCGTAGCGCCGGTAGCCGAGCTCCTCGAAGGCCCGGCGCATCATCAGGTACATCGCCTCGGTGGAGGCTGGCGTGCGCTGGAGTGCGGGGGAGTAGCAGAGGTGGCCCACCTCGATGGTGCCCATGGCCGGGTCGATCCGCAGATAGCTCGCCACGCCGACGGGCCGCCCGGTCGCAACGTCCACGATTGCGTAGAAGACGGGGTCATCCAACGCCTGCACGGACTCGATCCAGGCCCCGTAGTCGGCGGCCGTGTCGAAGGGGCCGTACGGCAGATAGGTCCAGTTGCGGCCCTCCGTGTCCGCCGAGTGGGCCTCGTGCAGCGCCGCGGTGTGGGTCGCGGCGTCCAGTGCCTCGAGCCGGCACAGCCTGCCGTCCATCGGCGTACGCGGCGGCCGCGGGCGTGGGCTCCAGTTGGGAACCGGCTCTCCGATGGGCTGCCCGAGGGAGTTGGTCCGCTGCGACATGCCGGTCCTTCCGCGAGCTCCCCGTCTCAAAGGAGCATCACCCTCATTACCGCGGGATCCTCCTCGGCGCCCGTCAGGTCGACGCCCGCGAGCTCCTTCTCGAGTCGCGGGTCGCTCACGCGCGCGATCTCGCGGAAGCCAAATCGCCGATACGTCGCGTGTGACAGCTGTCCGGCCCACTCGTGGAGCCCAGCCGCGCCAGCCACCAGCCCCCAGGTCAGGAGCCCGTCGCAGGAGGGGTGCGACCCGGCCCACTCGACTGCGGCGCGCAAGAGTGCCGTCCCCACGCCGCGGCCCCGGACCGACGGGTCCGCTGCTCCGTCGGGGCTGCGTCCGACGTGGAAGCAGCCCACCGTGAGCGGGCGACCCGCGAGATCCA
This sequence comes from Pseudomonadota bacterium, assembly GCA_027295775.1. GTDB lineage: Bacteria > Myxococcota_A > UBA9160 > UBA9160 > UBA4427 > JAPUKG01. Next base: position 12,014 of record JAPUKG010000214.1, on the reverse strand, counting down.
GGGGTTCCGCGATCGCGAAGTCCGCCCACGGCCGATTGCCGGTCCAGCCGCCCGGCTCCTGGAAGTCCGGGTCGTACGCCTTCAGATAGAGCTGGCCGACGCAGCGTTCGCCGTCGAAGGCCAGCAGCGACGCGATTCCCTGCCGCTCGATGAACGCTCCAACCTCTTCCGCAGACCTCCAGTGCACGCCCTCGACGGCGCCGAAGTCGGCAATTTCCATCGGCCGGCAGCGGACTTCCACGGGTGCGAAGTCCAGCACAGGTCCCGACGCCCGACAACAGCTTCAGAGCCGTCGCGCCGATGCTCTAGTACCTGGGCTTGACGTCACGTTCTGGGTCGAATGGTGCGAGCGAAACACCCGCTCCCCCGGCGACGGCTAGCGGCTACCCGTGATGTACTGCTCGAGTTCTTCGATCTCGTGCTGCTGCCGCCCGATGATCGCCTTCACCACGTCGCCGATCGAGATGATGCCCGAGAGCTGACCGTTCTCGATGACCGGGAGGTGCCGCACGCGGTGCTCGGTCATGAGCGTCATGCATTCGTCCACGGTCGCCTTGGATGTGACCGAGAAGACGACGCCGCTCATGATCTGCGACACCGGTGTGTCGACGGACGCCTTGCCTTTGAGGATCACCTTGCGGGCGTAGTCGCGTTCGGAGACGACGCCCATCACTTCGCCATCATCCAACACCACCAGGGCGCCGACATCGTGCTCCGCCATGACGCGCAGTGCCTCGAGCACGGTGGTGTTGGGTGAGATGGTGTGGACCACGTTGCCTTTGTGGCCCAGGAGCTGCCGGACGCTGGTCATGTCCGCTTCCTCCCGAGATGGACCTCTCGCCGCCATCTTACGCCGTGCGCAGGTGGGTGCGGCTCTCGGCGCGCAACTATTTGGATTGGAAGGGCTTTCTATCGATGCGGCTCAGCCGAGGAAGGCCCGAACCGCCTCCGAGACGGCCTCGGGCGCGTCCAGGTCGGCCAGGTGTCCGGCGCCCGCGATGGAGCGAACGGTCGCCTTCCCGCTCAGGCCTGCGGCGATCCGCTTCGCGGTGCTGGCCGGAACGATCGCGTCGGCGCTGCCCCAGACGAGCAGCGTGTCGCAGCGGATCCGGTGCAGGCGCTTTGCCAGTCCGGTATCCGTGGTCGGCCACAGGATGCGCGCCGCCGCCTCGCTAGCGCGGGCCTGGAGGATCTGCCATTCGACCGGGTCCTCGCCTTCCGGCACCGCGAGTAGAGCCTGTATCTTCTCGACGTCGGAGCAGAAGAGCGCGGCGGCGGCGCCCGGCCGCTGGGCCCAGATGTCGGTTACCGGCTCCTGCTCGTCGAAGAGTCCGAAGGGTGCGAGCAGGACGAGCTTGCGCACGGCGTCGGGGGCGGTGGCAGCCACCTCCGCCGCCAGGGTTCCGCCCACGGAGACACCCATCAGGTCTGCGCCGCGCAGCCCCGCGGCCTCCAGCAGCTCCAGCGTGGCGTGCACCCAGTCGAGGAGCGTGTCCAGCTGCTCGTGACCGGTGGCGCCTGGAAAGCCGGGAAGCGAGGGCGCCACCACCCGGCGCTCCTGGGCCAGGAGATCGAGGAACGGTGTCCAGCGCGGGAGCCCGACCAGTCCCGCCAGGTATCCGATCGGCGCCGCGTCCTGCGGCCCCTTCTCCCAGACTCGGCACGGCAGCCCGTTCACCTCGACCTGTCGCTCGGCGGGTTCCGCCCCCGCGCTCATCGAACCACCTCGCGCGGGGCCACCCGTTCGTCGCGCGGCATCGGCGCCGGCCACCAGTGGTTCTCCCACTCGTCCTCGAACAGGTCCGTGAGCTGCGGCATCACCTTCTTGGTGAAGAGCTCGGTGTTGTGGAAGCAGAGCTCTTTGCCCATGTTGCCGAACTGCAGGAGCAGCATGAGCTGGCCCACGTTCAGGTTGGTGGCGACCTCGCGCAGCCGCTCCGCCACCTCGTCGGGGCTGCCGACGATCACGTAGCCCTGATCGACGATGCCCTCGAAGCTGCGGGCGGGCCCCGCCGAGACGGCGGCGGTCTGGTTCGCTGCTTGCGCCAGCTGCGACTGCACGCGAGCCCGGATGGTGGCCTCGGTGGTGTAGCCGGGCGGCATCAGGAAGCGGCCGTCGAGATGGAGGCAGCGCCCGTAGAAGTACTCCGCGGGCTCTCGGTAGAGCGCCATGGCCTCGTCATGCGTGTCGGCGACGCCCACGAACTGGAGGAAGCCCGCCCGGAAGGGGTTCCGATCCTTGCCGAGCCGGTCCATCTCCTCCCAGAAGCCCTTTACCGTGGCCTCGCCCTGCTTGTAGCCGAAATACGAGAGGTACGTGTAGACGTAGTCCATCCGTGCGCACCACTGCCACGTCTCGACGGAGCCGCCGCCCGGGATCCACACCGGCGGGTGCGGCTGCTGTATCGGTCGGGGCCAGACGTTCACGTAGCGCTGCTTGTTGTAGCGCCCGTTGAACGTGAAGGGCTCGGGCTCCTTCCACGCCCGCATGATCAGGTCGTGGGCCTCGTAGTAGCGAGCGCGCAGGGTGCTCGGGTTCTGGCCGTAGGCGTAGCAGGTATCCATGGGCGTTCCGACGGGGAAGCCCGCGATCAGGCGCCCGCCGGAGATGCAGTCGAGCATCGCCATCTCCTCGGCGACGCGCGTTGGCGGGTTGTAGAGCGCGAGCGAGTTACCCATCACGCAGATCGCGGCGTCGCGCGTGCGGCGCGCCAGGCTCGACGCCATCAGGTTGGGCGAGGGCATCAGGCCGTAGCCGTTCGAGTGGTGCTCGTTCACGCAGATGCCGTCGAAGCCCGACTCCGCGGCGAACTCGAGCTCGTCGAGGAAGTCGTTGTACATGGCGTGAGCCTTGCGGGGATCGAACAGGCCGGAGTCGATGTCGACCCACACCGAGGGGTGCTTCTCCCGGAAGTCATCCGGGAGATCCGAGTAGGGCATCAGGTGGAAGAACAGGAGCTTCATGGCCGGTCCTCCCCGGGGGCCCGCCGGACCCCGGTGTCACCCCACATTCGCAGAGCGGGGGCCTGGGAATCAAGTCAGGGTTCGGATCGCGACGGCGGGGGCCAGGGTGCGCGCGCGGGCGGGGTCGGGGCATCCCGCCACGGGCGATTCCGCGTCGGCCGCGGCCAGCGCCGTGGCGCGCCGGAGCGCGGCCTCGTCGCCAGCGCCGTCGAGGTCGGCGGCGAGCAGGCCGGCCAGCATGGCGTCGCCGCAGCCGATCGGATTGCGCAGATCGATGCGGGGCGGCGCGATCCGCCAGGCGGGTCCGCCGTCACGCCAGGCGAGAACGGGGTGGGGGCCGTCCGAGATCACGGTCAGGTCGGTTCTTCCGGGCGGGTCGGGTAGGGGTCGGTCGATTGCCAGCGGTCTGCCCAGGGCGCCCTCGGCCTCGGCTCGGTTCACGCGGAGGAGGGCGGGACCCGCCCGCCAGGCCGGGAGCAGTGCGGCGTCGCTCGTGTCGACGGCGCAGGGGACGCCGCGCGAGCGAGCGAGCAAGACCAGCTGCGCGACGGTCCCCGCCGGCATGCCGCGGGCCAGCCGGCCACAGACCGCGAGCCAGCGGGCGCCGGGGAGCGCCGCGTCGACGGTCTCGAGCAGCTGCGTCACCACGTCTCCGCCGGCCTCGACGCCGGGGCCGTGGACCTGCCGGATCCGCCCGCTGCCGCGCTCCACGATCTCGAGACAGGTCCGCGTCTCCCCCTGCGCCTCGACCGCCTCGAAGGGAATGTCCCCCCGCGCGAGATCGTCCCGAAGCCAGCGGCCCGCGCGGCCCCCCACGACCACCACGGCTCGGGCCGGCTGGCCCAGGACGCGGAGCACGCGGGCCACGTTCAGCCCCTTGCCGCCGGCCTGGAACCGGTCGTCCAGGGCCTCGCGGTCTGGGTCCTGATCGAGGCGGGCCAGCGTGACGGTGCGATCGATCGCGGCGTTGAGGGTGACGGTCAGGACCACGATGGCCAGCAAAGATGGCACTTCCCCCTAGGGGAGAGCAAGAGGCCCCCAAAGCCCCCTCAAGGTCCGTCCGGGCCGGGCCGATTCAGACATGGCAGCGACCCGCAACTAGGAGGGGGATCCCATGGACCGGTTGAGCCGAATCGCCGTCGCCGGGCTGGCGCTTCTGCCGCTCGTCGTCGCCGGGTGCATGAGTGGCGCCTGGAAGCAGGCGCTGCGGGACGACACGCCCGCGGCCTACTACCGATTCCTTCGCGATCACCCCGACTCGAAGTACGCGCAGAACGCCAAGACGCGGCTCGAGTACCACAAGATCAAGCGACGGCCGACGCTCCAGGCCTTCGCGAAATTCTCGGAGCAGTTCCCGGACAGCGAGCTGCTCGCCGAGCTGCGCCCGTTGCTCGAGGAGAAGGCCTTCGAGGCGGCGCGCGGCGTCGGCACGGCGGACGCCTACAACGACTTCCTCGTGCAGTTCCCGGACAGGGGCCTGGCGGACCGCGCAGCGGGCAATGCCGTCTATCTCGAGCACCGGGGGTACCCCGGCGACATCGCGGGCCTCGACGCGTTCGCCCGGGCGCATCCCGCCAGCGACTTCGCCTCGGAAGCGCGGCGCACCGTCGAGAGCCTCGGCGTTCGCGACGGCAGCCGCTTCAGTCGCGTGGGCCTGCGCATCCAGATCTCGCCCGGGACGTCGGATCCGGGCCGGCTACTCCAGGCCTTCACCCAGAAGGCGGTGGACCACTACACGGCGGCCGGCGTCATCCTGGTTCCGATCCCCGAGATTCTCACCAGCGAGAACGGCGCCGATCTTCCCACCTCGCGGCTCACCATCGAGCACCGCGAGATCCCGGTAAACACCCAGATCTCGGGCGTCAGCGTGTCGCGCCCCGGTGTGATGGCGGAGACGCGGGTCAGCCTGCGCATGGGCGCCGACGGACCGTTGATCTGGGAGCGCGAGTTCACCATGCACGTGAGCCCGACCGACCACGTGGAGAACAGGTCGGTGCTGTTCGGGCCGACGGCCCGTCGCTACTGGTCCACGTTCTTTGTGCCGGTCGCCACCTGGCAGACCCGCGATGCGGTGCGCGCGGTGGTGCAGCTCGCCAAGACCGTCACGGCGGTGGACGCGGTGGGGGACCGGGCTCTCGTGCTCTTCGAGGACGGTGACTTTCAGCTTCTCGAGCTCTCCGATCCGTCCCAGCCGGTGGTGCTGGCCGAGCACCAGCGCGCCAAGGACTTCAAGCGCTGGTCCGGTATTCGCGCCCTGGGCGGTCAGATCGCCATCTTCGGCGAGGACGGCCTCGAGCTGGTCCGCTTCACGCCCGAGGGCACCGAGACCGTCCTCTCTCTCGAACGGGGCGAGATCGGTTCGGTGCTCGCGGCCGAGCCGATGGGCGATGGCTACCTGCTCGCGAGCAACAGAGGGCTGATCCTGACCCAGAAGGAGGGCACCGCGCCGGTACGCATGCTGCGCCGGCGCATCACGGGGCTGGCGGTGGTTGGCGACACCCTGATTTTCTCGGACGGCGAGTCCGTGCTGCTGTCGTCCCTGTCCCTGCTGCGTGAGAACCGGGTCCTCGCCCAGCTTCGCCTGGGCCGCGACTTCGGCCCCGGCCGCATCCGCGCCTTCGGCTCGACCGCGGTGGTCATCGGGCAGACCGGTGTCCTGGTCGTCGACATGGCCAACCCGCGCAAGCCGCGGGTGCTCACACAGCTCCACGCTCGCAACATCGGTCCCATCCAGGACGCGATCCACGTGGGCGGCCGGATCTTCCTGCTGGGCGACCGCGGACTCCAGGTGCTCGACCCGTCCGGTCGCAAGGTGATCAACTCCATCGACGTGGCGACCCGCACGCGCATCGCGCCCATGGGCCGGCACCTGGTCGCGATCGGTCAGCAGGACCTGCAGGTGGTCGACTCGACGCCCTTCACGGCGGCGAGCTTCCCTGCCCGGTCGGAGCCTGCGGCTCCGGCCCCTGCGGAGACCGCGGCGGCCGAGATGGAGAGCGTCGAGTAGCGCAAGCGCCTCGCAGACCTAGTCGAGGAACGACCAGCCGGAGTTGTCGACGAACGCGTCGAGCGAGAGCCCGTCACGCACCACCATGACCTCGGGCCCCTGGGAGAAGAGGGGCATGCGGTGAGCGAGGTAGGTGCCGCGGTCGTCGGCCTCGAACCAGAAGGACAGGTTGGGCAACAGCACCTGGGCGAAGGTCGACACCATCTCGCCGAGGTCAGGGCCGTAGGTCACCTCGATGATCCGGTGCTGGCCGCTTCCACTGCCCGTGCCCCGAGGCTCGCCGGCCAGCTTCGCGCGGAAGTCCATCAGGCGCGCGCCGCCCCCGCACAGGAAGAACTGGAACTCGACGCGCTCGGTCGTCCCCTGCACGAGCGGCAGGAAGAGCAGGTTCAGCGGAACGTTGACCACCCGGTCCTCGTCCGGCAGTGCCACAGCGCGCCGCTCGCCCGCGCCGCCGTCTTTGGTGCAGCTCCCGTGTCCCGCCACGTGGTCGATGAGCAGGAGGTCCATGGGCTGGCCGTCCGCACCGTGGGCGAGCGACTGCTCGCGCAGCAGGCGCAGGCCGCGATCGCCCTCCAGGATCGCCATCTCGGCCTCGGCCTTCGTGTTCGCGCCGCCGTCCATGCCGGTCTCCACCGTCAGGCGGACTCGCTCCTCGGAGATCCTGCGGATGGAGAGCACCGCCCCGCCGATCCGATCGCCCGATTTGTCGTAGGTAGCGGCGGGGAAGTGACCGAAGCTCAGCGGGAAGGGCAGCACGATGGCCGACTCGGCCGCCGCGGCGAGGGTCCAGAGCAGCGTCGCGCCCCCCACGACTGCCAGAAGGAGCGCACGGGGTCCGCGCCCGTCGAGCCGGTGGCGAATCACGGCCGGCAGTCTACTCCACGTCTCGAAGCTCATCGATTCTGGAACCGGGAACTGCGCTTCTCCAGGAAGGCGCGCACGTTCTCCTGGGCGTCCTCGGTCTGGGAGCTCGAGGCCATGACCTCGGTGGCGAAGTCGTAGGCGCCGCGCAGGTCGAGGTCCGCCTGCCGGTAGAAGGCGCGCTTGCCGATGCCCTTGGAGAGGGTACTGCCCCGGGTGGCGCGGCTCAGCAGGTCGCGGGTCGCCTGGGCGACGTGGTCGTCGGGGACCACGCGGTTCACGAGCCCCCAATCGGCCGCGGTGTGGGCGTCGATCCAGTCCCCGGTCAGCAGCATTTCGAGGGCGCGCTTGCGTCCCACGGCGCGAGCCACGGCTACCCCCGGCGTCGTGCAGAACCAGCCGCCGCGACCGCCCGGCGTAGAGAAGCGCGCCGACTCGCCCGCCACCGCGAGATCGCAGGTGGCTACGAGCTGGCAGCCCCCGGCGGTGGCCATGCCCTCGACCTGCGCGATCACCGGCTGGGGAATCGCCTGGATGATCTCCATCACGTCGCGGCAGACGTCGAGCAGCTGGTGCATCGCGTTCTGGTCGCGGCCCTCGATATCGCGAAAGTCGTGGCCCGAGCTGAAGACCGTCCCTTCCGCCGCCAGGATCACACCGCGGGCCTTGCCCTCGCCAGCAGCTCTAAAGGCGTGCAGGAGCTCGCGCAGGGTCTGCTCGGACAGGGTGTTGCGGCGCTCGGGCCGCTGCATCACCACGACCGTGAAGTCTCCCTCTTCGCCCGTGGTGATGTTGCGGTACTGCATGGGGCCTCCGAGGGAAGGGGCGTCATTCTATCCCATGGACCGACGCCGTTGGGGCCGCGCGCGACTCCCCCGCGCGCTAGACTGCACCCGATGTCGGTCCGGACTCATCGAGCCGGAACCGAGGCCCGCGTACTTCGCGCTCCGGTTTCCGCACTCGCACAGCTGCATCAGATCGTGCTGCCGACCCCGTGGGACGTCGGGCCGGTACAGATCTATCTGATCGAAGGCGACCCGGTGACGCTCATCGACACCGGTGTGAAGACGCCGGAGTCTCGCGCCGCGCTCGGCGCGGCCCTCGAGAGCCTGGGGCTGGGCCTCGACGACGTGCAGCGGGTCATTCTGACCCACGCCCACGGAGATCACCTGGGCCAGGCGCAGACCCTGCGAGACGCTGGCGCCGACCTCGAGGTGTGGGCGCACGAAGCCGAGGCGCCCATGATCGAGTTCTTCTCGGTGGAGAACGACGAGCGCATCGACGAGACGAACGAGCTCTTTCGGGAGTACGGCGTTCCCGAGGATCTGCTTCGCGAGCAGTCGGAGCGCAAGCGCCAGTGGATGCGGGAGTCGCCGCCCCTGTGCGAGGCCACGCGGGTGGACCGCCTGCTGCGCGATGGCGAGGCGCTGCCCTTCAAGGACTTCGAGCTCCGGGTGATCCACGCGCCGGGTCACACGGTGGGCCACATCCTGCTCCACGAGCCCCAGAGCGGTGCCCTCGTCACCGGCGATCACATCATGGGTTCGGCGGTTCCCTTCACCGAGAACGGCTATCTGGACGGCCCCCCGGATCCGCGAGATCCGCTCGGCCGCCGCCCTCGCTTCAAGGGCCTGTCGGCATACTTGACTTCGCTGCGCGGGCTGCGCCGCACCTCGTTCAGCACCATCCTGCCCGCCCACGGCGGAGTCCTCGAGCGGCCGGACCGCGCCATCGAGGACGCGCTCCTCTTCTACGAGGTGCGCATCCAGCGCATCGAGCGCGGGCTCCGCACCCTGGCGGCGATGGGAAAGGACGTGACGGGCTGGGAGATCTGGAAGGCGCTCTTCCCGAAGGCAGATCCGCTCACCCAGATGCGCACGCGCATGCTGATGGTGATCGGCGCCCTCGACGTGCTCGAGGAGACCGGCACCGGCGTTACCCTCCGGCGCGACGATGGGGTGCTGCTGCACCACCACCGCTAGGCGTGCCGGCCTCCGGCCGGACTGCGGTTAGCGGGTCTGGAGCAGATAGACTGCGATGTCGCGCCGCTCCTCGCGGTCGAACGGGAAGGCCGGCATGGGCGGCGTCGGCGCGACCAGGAAGGCATCCAGTCCGGCCACGTCGTAGCGCAGGGCGAGATCCTCCAGCGGCACGATGACGGCGCCCGCCTCGGCGCGCTCGGGTTCGTGACAGGTGGCGCACGCCGCCCGCCGGTAGAGCTCCTCTCCCCGCGCGCTTCGCTCGATCCGCTCCTGCCGGGACAGTGCGGCGAGGTCGTCGCCGATCTCCTTCCGGGCGGGCAGCGCGAAGCGGGCCGCGTCCGCGGGCGCGCCGCCGTACGCCACCCGCCAGATCACGCCGGCGTGGTCGTCGGAGATGTAGAAGGCGCCGTCCGGTCCCTCCGCCACGTCGACGGGGCGGCCGATCACGTCCTCGTCCAGGAGGAAACCGCTCAGGAAGTCGCGCTCCGTGATCTCGCCATTTTCATCCCAGTGGAGCGAGACGACCTTGTAGCCGTCCTTGCGCGTGCGGTTCCAGGAGCCGTGAAGGGCGACCAAGGCGGCGCCGCGGTAGTCCGCGGGAACGTCGGTGCTGCGAACGAAGGCGATGCCGAGCGGGGAGTTGTGAGCGCGGAAGGGGAAGGCGGGCGGGATCGACGCCGCGACTCGGGCCTCCTCGCCGGCACCGTAGCTCGGATCGGGGATGCGGTCGCCGTAGGCGTAGGGCCAGCCGTAGTCGCCACCCTGCACCACCCGGTTGAGCTCGCAGGGCGGCACGTCGTTGCCCAGCAGGTCGCGTCCGTTGTCGGTGGCGTAGAGGTCGCCGGTCCCGGGCTGCCAGTCGAAGCTGACGGGGTTGCGCAGGCCGCGGGCGTAGATCTCCTCGCCGCTTCCGTCCGGGCGGTAGCGCAGGATCGCCGCCCGCCGCTCGTCTTCCTCGATGCACACGTTGCAGCTCGAGCCCACCGACACGTACATCCAGCCGTCCGGGCCGAAGCGCACACTTCGGGTCCAGTGGTTCGACCCGCCCGGGATCCCGGTCACGACGCGCTCGAACTCGCCCCGCACCTCGCGCGTCTGGGCGTCGAAGCGGATACGACCCACGGCGTCGGTCTCGGCCACGTACAGCCAGCCGTCCCGAAAGTCCATGCCGTGGGGCCGATTGAGATCTTCGAGCAGGCTCCGCCGGCCGTCGGCGCGACCGTCGCCATCGGCGTCCCGCTCGAGGAGCAGCACCCGGCTCTGCCGCGGCTGGCTGACCAGCAGGTCCCCGGTGGCCGTGAAGCGGAGCAAGCGGGCGTTCTTGATGCCCTCCGCGTAGATCCCGACGGTGAAGCCCTCGGGCACCCGCATGCGCCCGCGGATCAGTTCCTGGGCGGGAGCTTTGCCGCCCGATCCGAACAGCATGCTGCCGATGGGCACGTTCACGGCGAGGCGCTCGGGCCACAGCAGCTGGCACGCACCGACCACGACCAGCAACACGCCCAGGGTTCCGACGGCGAGTCGCATCGGGGGGCGATCGTAGTGCACCGACCGCGGCACTGCGGGGACGAAGGGCCGCGGGGGCTCCCTGGAAGGACGGGTTCCCCGCGGGGAAGGCCTTGACGAAGCGGTCGGTGTCATGCACACCTACGGCTCTCCGGAGGCACGAGCATGCAGCGGATTCGAAAGGGAGACCTGGTCGAGGTCACGGCCGGCGCCGATCGCGGCAAGCAGGGCCGCGTCATGGCGGTGAAGCCCGGCGGCCAGCGCGTACGCGTGGAGAAGATGCGCATGCAGAAGCGACACCTGAAGCCCGGCCGCAAGGGCGCTCGCACGGGGGGGATCGTCGAGCAGGAGGGCTACCTGCACATCTCCAACGTCATGCTCGTGAGCCACGACGGTCCGTCCCGGACCCGGATCGAGGTGCAGGCGGGCTCGCGGGTGCGGGTGTTCGCGAAGGGCGGGACCGTGCCCGATCCGGTCGAGAGCTAGCCGATGGGGAAGAAGGGCAAGCGCGAGAAGATCAAGCTCGAGTCGTCGGCGGGAACCGGCCACTTCTACACCACGTCGAAGAACCGCACCAACACGCCCCACAAGCTCGAGTTCAAGAAGTACGACCCGGTCGCCCGCAAGCACGTGGTCTACAAAGAGACGAAGCTGAAGTAGGCGCGCGAGACAAGAGGAGCCCCGATGACCTGGGTGATCACCAGCTTGTGCCGAGATTGTGTGGATATTTCGTGCGTAGAGGTGTGCCCCGTCGACTGCATCGTCGAGTACAAGGGTGACGACAAGACCTCTTGGCCGAACATGCTCTACATCGACCCCGAAGAGTGCATCAACTGCGGCGTCTGCGAGCCCGAGTGTCCGTGGGAGGCGATCTTCGAGGACGAGCAGGTGCCCGACGTCTTCGAGGCGGACACCGCGCTCAACGCGAAGATCGTCGCGATCCGCGACCAGTTCGAGGTGCCGGAGAAGGACGACAAGCCGGTCCCGACGCCCGAGCAGGTGAAGGCCAACAAGGAGAAGTGGGGCTACACCAGCTAGGCAAGCCGCACCGGCGGCGCGCAGCGAGCCCCCGCGAGCGAAGTTCAGAAGGCGTCGAACGCCTTCTCCATGACGTCCACCGGGGCGTCCCGCCCGCTCCAGGTCTGGAGTTGCTCCGCTGCCTGATAGACGAGCATCCACTTGCCGCCAACGGTGACGGCGCCGCGGGCTTCGGCGTCCTGCAGCAGGCGCGTTCTGGGTGGGTCGTAGACCGTATCCAGGACCAGGGTGCCCGACCGCAGCGCTTCGGCGGGGACGGGTGAGACGTCCTCCCGCAGCCCGACGCTCGTGGTGTTTACCAGCACGTCGTGGTCGAGGTCGGCCAGGTCGGCCAGGCCGCCGGACGCTTCGGCACCCAGGGAGTCGGCGAGCGCCCGGGCGCGCGGCTCGGTGCGGTTCAGCACGGTCACCCGGGCGCCCCGCTCGAGCAGTCCGTAGACCACGGCCCGAGCGGCGCCGCCGGCGCCCAGCACCACGGCGCGGCTCCCGGCGAGCTTCCCGTCGCGGTTGCGGATGCGTTCGAGGGCGCGCACGGCGCCGAGCCAGTCGGTGTTGCTGCCGACGAGCGCTCCCTCGCGGAGCGTGACGGTGTTCACGGCGCCGATCTGCCGCGCCGTTTCGTCCACGCCGTCGAGATGGTCCATGACCGCGAC
>JAPUKG010000213.1 GCA_027295775.1 Pseudomonadota bacterium | reverse complement strand
CATGAGCGGCTCGTCGGGCAGACGGACCCGGCAGGGGTGTTCGTCGATGAACGCGTACGAGTCTCCCAGTACTTTGGCGATCGACCCTACGGCGAACTCCAGGCATGCTTGGCGATCGAAGAGGATCGGCGGCGAGGACGCCGGCGCCACCGACAGTGCCAGTGCCGTCGCCGGGCCCGACAGCGCCGGCTGAGCCACCCCTGCCTCTTGGGCATGCCACAACTGTTCGGCCAGTCGGAACTGCTGGGCGGCCGTCTCCTGCAGCCCTCTGTCGAGCTCGTAGGCGGTGCTCAGATAAGCGGCGTGCGCCCGGGCAGTGGCCTCGCTCGAGGCGCTCAGACCCGGCAACAGCGTGAGGTCGATGGGCGCGGGCACGGTGCCCTGATGAAGGGTCGGCGGAGTTGGAATCTCCGCTGCGGAGACCACCTCCGGCACCGGTCGCGGGGGGCGGGGCGCGGGCGGGGCCACCTCCGGGCCCGGGCGCCGGATGTGGAAGGGGTCGCCCCCGAGAGGGATCGTCAGCGCCGAGGATCCCTCGCGCAGCGTGCTGCGATGGCCGAGTGCGCGCGTCTCGACGCCGTAGAGAGGCTGGAGGTCGACAGCGACCCGCTCGGCGATCAGGCGGCCCAGGAGACGTAGCAGCGAGGAGACGTCACCCTGTTGGGCGCTCAACGCGGACTGAGCGACGTGCGGGCGGCCCTCGAGGATGCGTGAGACCATGCGCGAGCACGAGGAGCCCGGGCCCATCTCCAAGAAGACGCGCACCCCGTTCTCGTACGCCCGCTCGATGAGCCGCGGGAAGTCGAAGCCCCTCAGAGCCTGTTCGAGAATACTGTCGGCAGCACTCTCCCGGGTCACCTCGTAGACGTCTCCCGCAGCGGAGCTGTAGAACCGCATGCCTGCCGGGGTGGTCGTCGGGAAGAGGTGGAAGTCGTGGTACTCCCTGGCCACCGGCTCGGCCACCGCGCAGTGCACCGTGGGCACTCCCTCGAGGGCGTGGAAGTTGCAGTGCAGCGCATCGACGACGGCCGCCACTCGCCTCCGGTCGCCTCCGATAACGCACTCCGCCGGTGTGTTGATGATCAGGAGGTAGACGCGCTCCTCGGCATCGAGCACGCCACGAACCGCCGTCGCCGCGCGATCCACCACGCCGGTGACCCAGTCCACCCCCTCGAACTCCGTCAGGCCCCAGCTCTTGCGAGTGCTGTGGCAGGGGCCGGCAAGATCGTCGGTGAACAGGGAGCTCCCCATCAGGCGCTCGAGCATCATCTCCCGGTCCCGCCAGGCGCGTAGCGAAAAGAGGCCGGCGGATTCCCCGAGACTGTAGCCCAGCACGCTGCCCGGCTCGACGCCGAAGGAGCGCACAAGATCGGACACCAGCGTGCCCAGGGCCACCTGCGCAATGATGAAGGTGCGCTCGTCGTCGACCAGATCCTTGGTGGACGACACGTTCCAAAAGCGGTCAGGCAGGAGCTGCTGCGGGAGGTAGAGGTTTTCGGCGTCCTGCCGGCGAGCGATCTCCGGCCACTCCACTGCGAGCTCGCGACCCATCCCGATGTAGTGGTTGCCCGAGCCCGGGAAGACGAACGCCAGCCCGCCACGCCGCCCCAGCGGGTGGGAGTTCCAGAAGATGCGTCTCGACTCCGGCAGCGCTCTGTCGTCGGCCTCCCCTTTCAGCATGGCACTCGCGGCGCCCGCAAGGCGGCGCAGCTCTTCCCGGGATCGCGCCACCAGGGCCAGGCCGAGCTTGGCGTCCGGACTCTGCCCCACTTTGCGCAACCAGTCGTGGGCGAGAAGCTCGATGGGCACGGCATTGTCGCGACCGTGTGCGACGAGTGCGCTGAGTCGAGTCACCAGCAGCGCAACGTCGTCCCCTTCCACGGCGAAGAGCGCCTCGCCGCGCGAACCCAGGGGTTGACGCCGGTGGACCAGAGTGGCCGCGTTCTTGCTCTCCTCGTGCTCCTCCAGCACGAGGTGACAACAGCCGCCGTCCACGCCCAGGGCACTGACACCCGCACGGCGCGGGCCGTCGGCGCGATTTCGCAGCCAATACTGGGGCTCCCTGGCGAGCAGGAAATCCCTCGGCGAGAGGTCCGCCCGCACCGTACGCAACCCGCGCACTCTCGGCAGCACCTCCTGGTAGAGGCAGAGTGCCGTCTTGACCACCGAGGCAAGGGCAGCGGCGGCCCCGGCGTGGCCGACGTCCGCCTTCACACAGCCGAGGTGGCGCACTGGAGCCGCGTGGCGTGGCGCGAAGAAGGAGCACAGCGCCTCGGTCTCGATCTGGTCCTCGACGGGGTTCCCACTGCCGTGCGTCTCGACGTAGCCGACCAGAGACGGATCGAGATCCGCCTCCTCGTAAGCGCGTGTCAGAGCCCGCGTGTACCCGTCGGCGGTGGGCATCGGCCGCTGGGCAGCCCCCCCCGAAGCCCCGCCGAAGCCCCGAATCACTGCGTAGACCCGATCGCCATCACGTTGCGCGTCTTCCAGGCGTTTGAGGACCAGGGCTGCGGCTCCCTCACCCACCACGGCGCCGTCCGCGTCGGCGTCGAAGGGCCGGGCGCGCCCGCGCGCCGAGTAGTGGCGCACAGCGTGGGTCGCGAGTACGGCGCGCACGTCGCCAGCGAGGTCGACGGCACCCACGAGGCAGCTGTCCAGTTCACCCTCCTGCAGAGCGCGAATACCCACCTCCAAGGCGCGCATGCCTGACGTCTCCTCGCTGGAGATCGTGTGGCTGGGACCTCCGATGCGGAACTCCCGGGCAATACGGCTGGCGACGATACCGCCCAGGGCTCCCATGGTGCGGTTGGCCGTGAGCGGCGGCACGGTGTCCGCGCGCTCGCCCTCGCCCACCGACCAGCGGAAGTGGAAGTTGGTGGAGTTGAGGTCGAGCGCGATACCGATGAAGACGCCGGAGCGTAGGCGCTCCTCGGGTCCGAAACCCGCGTCCTCGAGGGCATTCGCCATGACGTTCAGCATCAGGAGTTGCTGTGGGAGCATCTCTTCCAGTTCCTTGGGAGGGATGCGGAAGCGACCCTGGGGGATCTCGAGCTGCTCGATGTAATGGCCGAGGAAGTTGTTCGCGTGCAGCCCGAGCCCCTCGAACCAGTCACACTCCGTGGCGCCCCACCACCGCGTCGGCGGGGTCGGCCAGAGGTCCGGATCGCCCCCCAGGACACGCTCCTGGAAGGCACGCAGACCCTCCCAAGGCCCGAAGTGCGCATCCATGCCCACGATGGCGATGTGCTTCGGGTGACGAGGCGGTGGCGCGGCGACTTTCGCGCGCCCTCTGCTCGGGCACCACTCCTCGAGGAGCAAGTGAGCGTTGATTCCGCCAAAGCCGAAGGCGCTGACGGCCGCCCGCCGTGGCGCCCCGTCCGGGCGGCGAGTCCATGGCTCGGCGACGCTGAGCACCCGGAAGGGGCCGCTGCGCAGGCCGTCGTCCGCCGGTGCTTCGAAGTTCGCGGTCGGTGGCAAAGTCTCCGCTTCCAAGGCAAGCAGCACCTTCGCCAGCCCGGCTGCGCCGGCTCCGGTGAGGAGGTGGCCCACGTTGGACTTGACCGAGCCGATGACACACGGCTGCTCCCGGGACGCTGCGTCGGCCCAGAGCGCGAGCAGGCTTCCGAGCTCCGCCTTGTCTCCGGCGGGGGTGCCCGTGCCGTGGCACTCGATGAGGTCGACATCCTCGGGCGCCCAGCCGGCCTGATCGTAGGCAGCCCGTAGGGAGCGGAGC
>JAPUKG010000212.1 GCA_027295775.1 Pseudomonadota bacterium | reverse complement strand
GCCGCGATGCGGTAGGGAACCTCGCGCACCGTGGGCGCGGCAAGTATAGTTTGGGCCACCGCCTCAGCCAAAGGGGGCCCCATGACGCAGGCGCGCGAGCTGACGATCGTTGGGCACCCCGCCCCACGGGTCGAGGGCTTTGAAAAGGTCACGGGCAGCGCCAAATACGTCGCCGACATCCCTGCGCCGGGCGCGCTCGCCGGCAAGATTCTCCGCAGCCCCTACGCTCACGCCCGCATCCTGCGCATCGACACCGCCAGGGCCGAAGCGCTGCGCGGCGTATGGGCCGTGGTGACCGCCGAGGACACCCTCAGGCGCGGCTGGGGTGCCTTCGTCCAGGACCAGATGGCGCTCGCAACGGACAAGGTCCGCTACGTGGGCGATGAGGTCGCGGCCGTCGCCGCCGTCGACGAGGACACGGCACGAGCCGCCATCGACCTCATCGAGGTCTCCTACGAGGAGCTCCCCGCCGTTTTCGACACCGAATCGGCCATGGCCGACGGGGCGCCGCAGATCCACGACCAGTACGAGCGCAACACCGTGATCACCATCGCCGTGGAGCGCGGCGACGTTGAGAAGGCGTTCGCCGAGTCCGACGTCATCGTGGAGGACACATTCGAGAGTCAGCACCAGTGGCACGCGCCGCTCGAGACCATCGGGAGCGTCGCCGAGTATTCGCCGTCGGGCAAGTACACCATCTACATGAACACGCAGACGCTCTTCATGGCGCGCGGGCGCATCGCTTGGGTGTTGGGCGTGAGCGAGGCCGACGTCCGCATCATTCAGACGGAGGTCGGCGGCGGCTTCGGCGGCAAGTCGTGCGACGACAACAACGCTATCATCGCGGCGCTGCTCGCCCGCAAGTCCGGGCGCTCCGTGCGCATCATCAACACGCGTGAAGAGGAGTTCATGGCGGGCAGCCGGCCGCGCGTGCCCATGCGGGTATGGGTCAAGATAGGTTTCTCCCGCGACGGCCGCATCCGCGCAAAGCAAATGAGGATCGTGGCCGACAACGGGGCGTATTCCGGCAAGGCCCCCGCCATCATGGGTGTCTCCGCATTCCGCCACGAGACCTCGTACAAGTATTCGGACACGAAGACCGAAGCGCACCTCGTCTACACCAACAAGATCCCGACGGGCGCCTTTCGCGGATTCGGCAACCCGTCGGCCGACTGGGCCGTCGAGCAACTGTTGGACATCGGCGCCAAAGCGCTCGGGATGGACCCGTTGGAGCTACTACGGCTGAATGCGGTCGAGCCCGGCTACGTCTCTCCGCACGGCAACCGGGTCGAGGGCTGTGAGCTGAAGCAGTGCATCGATCTGGTCGAGGAGAAGATGGACTGGAAGACCAAGTGGGCCGCGAAGACTCCCAACCGGGGCGTCGGCATCGCCTGCACCGTTCACGTGAGCGGCAAGCGCCACTTCATGGACTACGACGGGGGCTCGGCCACCATCAAGATGAACGAGGACGGCAAGGTGTACATCCTCAGCGGCGAGGGCGAGATCGGCCAGGGGGCGAACACCGTCTTCTGCCAGATCGCCGCCGAGGAACTGGGCGTGAAGCTGTCCGATGTCTCGATCTCGCGCGCCGACACCGACCTGACGACGTTCTGCTTGGGTGCGTTCGGCAGCCGGCTGACGTACGTTGGCGGCAACGCGGTGAAGGCGGCGGCGACGGCGCTCAGGGAGCAGCTGTTCGAGGCGGCCGCGGAGATGCTGGAGACGGAGCCCCGCAAGCTCACGGCACGCGATGGCGAGATCCTTGACGTCGGGGCCGAGACCAGCGTGAGCACCGCCACCGTCGCCCGCGCGCGACTGTTCCGGCGAGGCGGCGCACCGCTGGTCGCAACGGGTGCCTTCGACGCGGACTCCGTGATGCAGGACGTGACCCGCTACGGCAACGAGTCGGGCGCCTACAACTTCGGCGCACAGGCGGCCGAGGTTGAGGTGGACACGGAGACGGGCCAGGTGAAGATACGCAGCTACGTGTCAGTGGCCGACTGCGGCACGGTGGTGAACCCGATCGGCGCGGTGGGCCAGGTGACCGGTTCCCTGGCGCAGGGGATAGGCTATGCGCTGACGGAGCACTTGGAGTTCGACAACGGGCGCCCCGTCGACCCCAACTACCACGGCTACAAGATCCCCTGCATCGCCGATATGCCACCCCTGGAGTACGCCTTCGCCGACTCCTACGAACCGAGCGGGCCGTTCGGTGCGAAGGGGCTGGGCGAACTCGGGTCGGACCCCACAGCCGCCTGCATCGGCAACGCAATCTTCGACGCGGTGGGCATCCGCATCAAGACGCTGCCCATCACGCCGGAGAAGGTGCTGGCGCTGCTGCGCGAAAGAGACGCCCGCCAGGCGTAGGGGCGCAGCGCGTGCGCGAGCGCACCGCACCCCCTGGCCTCTCAGGTGATGTCGGACGGACCGGGCCCCGGTTGGGCATGGCCTGGAACTGCTCGGTGCTCACCGGCTCGGCGGCGGCAAGATCGTCGTGGCGCTGATCGGCTAATGCTATTCGGCTCGGCACGTCTTCGCCGCTCGGCCGGACTAGCTGTAGCTAGTCGGCTACTGGCTTTTTGCCGCTCCCTCCGCGCCGGGAGTACAGTACGGCCTGGCATGGCTGATGTAATCCCAAGCGGCACAAGCGAACGTCGAATCATCACGGTGCTCTTCTGTGACGTGGTCAGCTCGACGGCGATGGCCGAGCGACTGGATGCGGAAGAGTGGACCGAGATCATGAACGAGGCGTTCCAGCACCTCACCGCCCCCATCGCCCGGTACGAGGGCACGGTGTCACGCCTTCTGGGTGACGCGGTCCTCGCATTCTTCGGAGCGCCGGTGGCGCACGAAGACGATCCCGAGCGGGCGGTGTTGGCGGCCCTCGACCTCCTGGATGGCATCGCGCCCTTCCGGGAGCAGATACGCCGAGAGTACGGGATGGACTTCAACGTGCGGGTCGGCATCAACACCGGACCCGTGGTGGTTGGCGACATCGGGTCCCCCGCGGC
>JAPUKG010000211.1 GCA_027295775.1 Pseudomonadota bacterium | reverse complement strand
CGAAGAAGGTCCTGGGCCACACCACCAACATCACCTACGGCTTCCTCAGCGACACGGTGAGCGATGTCTGGAACCTGGCGCGCTCGCCCCTCCACTGGCGCTGGAAGGGCTGGCTCACCACCGCCGCGGTGGTGGGCGTGACCACCGGCCTGATCTTCCTGGCGGACGACGAGGTGCGGGAGGCGGCCAAGACGAACATCGGATTCGCGCAGTTCGGCGAGGACATCCGCTGGCTGGGCACCGGTCCGGGGCTCGCCGCCGTCACCGCGGGCTTCGGCTTGACGGGGCTCGTCTTGCAGCGCGACAAGGAGCTGGAGACCATGCGGCTCCTGCTCGAGTCCTCGACGATCGGCTTTGGGTACGTCACCGCGTTCAAGTACACCCTGGGCCGCTACCGGCCCGGCAGCGACCGCGGCCCGAAGGCGTTCGAGCCGTTCCGGGGCAACCTGTCGATGCCGTCCGGCGAGGCGACCAACGCCTTCCTGGTCGCGGGGGTGGTGACGTCCCAGTACCCGAACTGGCCCACGCGGATCGCGGCCTACGGCGTGGCATCCCTGGTGGGCATCGGCCGCATCGCGTCGGACGACCACTGGACCAGCGACATCTTCGCGAGCGCCGCCCTGGGCATCGCCATGGGCAAGGCCATCGTCTACTTCAACCGCAGGCGCGCCCTGGCCCGGGCCGCCCGCAGTGAGCGGGAGGGCCGGCCCGACCCGTTCGCCCGGCGCCACTTCGTCCAGCTCTCGCCCCGCGGCTTCCGCTGGACCTATCGGTTCTAACGGCGCTTCTAGCGGACAAAGAACTCCACCAGGAGCTCGGCGATCCGCGCCGGCCGCTCCTGGATCACCCAGTGCGTGCCCTCTTCGAGCTCGACGAGCCGACCGTCGTCGAGCCAGCTCATGCTGCGGCGCGTGGCGGCGGCGGGGATGTAGACGTCGCCCGGCGCCAGCATCACGAGCGTGGGCAGCGCAACCCTCCAGGTAGCGGGGTCCGGAGGAGGATCGCGGTAGGAAGCCCGGTACCAGTCGATCATGCCCTTCATGGCGTCGTCGCGATCCCAGGCCGAGCGGTAGAGGTCCATCGTCGCCTCGGGAAAGGTGTCCGCGAGCGACGTGTCGCGCAGGGCGCTGCTGCCGAGTCGCCAGTTGCCCAGTCGGGCCGCGCGCTCGGGGAGCCAGGGCAGCGCGAAGAAGGTGCGGAACCAGTCGACGGTGTCCTCGTCGGACTCGAAGTCGTCGAAGGCGCGCGGGTGCGGCGTGTCGACGACGGCCAGGCGCCTCACGCGCTCTGGGTGCCGGATCGCCAGGTTCCAGGCCACGCCACCCCCCCAGTCGTGGCCTGCCACGAACGCGCTCTCGTAGCCCAGCGCCGGGATCAGTGCGGCGATGTCGGCGGCCAGGAGATCGACGCGATAGGCGTCGATCTCTTCGGGCTTGTCCGAGAGGTCGTAGCCGCGCTGGTCGGGAACCGCGACCCGAAAGCCCGCGGCCGCCAGGCCCGCCATCGGCCCGCGCCAGGCGTACCAGAACTCGGGGAAGCCGTGGAGCAGAACGACCAGTGGACCGTCGGCGGGACCCGCCTCGACGACGAAGAGCTCCACGTCGCCCACCGACAGCCGGCGCGACGCGAGATCGATGCCGAGCTCGGCCTCGGCGGCGGCCACTGCATCGCGGTCCGGCTGGCGCCCGGAGCACTCGAGCACGACGACCCCCCCGACGACGACGATGGCGAGCGCGACCAGGAGCCGAGAGAGCGACATGGAGCCCCAGAGGGTAGCGGAGTCCGGTGGGGTGGATCGGTTCGGCTACGACAGCTCCCGCTGCCGGCAACCTTGCCCTCCAAATTGCCTCCTGTCTGCGGCGCAGTTGCCTCTTGCCTACGGCGCAGTTGCGCATGGGGATGCAGCCTGGTTCTAACCCGCCTTACTCGTCCCGTTTCCGATCAAGTACTGGGGCGATTCGGCCGCATAGAAGAAGACCGGGGATCGGGATTCTCGCAGCACCTCAGTTTGAGCTGGCTGAGAAGGGCAGAAGCACAGACGAGAACTGCGCGGAACGAGAAAGGCCCCTCCATGGCCGAGAACATCGCGACGAACACACGGTGCAAGCCCAACCGCTTTAGAGCCCGTGGCCTCGAGGCAACCGCAGTGGCGCTCGCCGTCACCGCGGTGTCGAGCGAGTCGTCTGCGACGATCATCACCCTGACCCAGACCTACGGCCTGGGCGACATCATCAGCCTGGGCGGCGGGGTGTTCGGAGAGCTCGAGCTCATCACCAAGACCATGGGTGGCGAGCTCAGTCTCCTGCTCGACGGCCCCGGCGGCATGGGCTCTCTAAGCAATGTCGAACTCGTTACATTCGGCGCGGGGATGGACAACTTCCTGTCTGCCCTCTCCGCAGGCGACCTCGTCGATGGCAGCCTCAACTTCACCGACAAGGGCCACCTCATCAACAAGGACGTCACCAACGTCGAGTGGCCCGCCCCCACCACCGCCTACGCGGGCTTCTCGTTCATGCCCGACGGGAGCAACACGGTCTACGGCTGGTTCGAGCTCACGTTCCTCGGCAGCGGCACCGACTTCGAGGTCACCGCGTGGGCGTATGAGGATGACGGGTCGCCGATCGAGGCGGGCGCCGTTCCCGAGCCCGCCACCGCCCTGCTGCTCGGCCTCGGCCTCGCAGGCCTC
>JAPUKG010000210.1 GCA_027295775.1 Pseudomonadota bacterium | reverse complement strand
GATTCGGGCTCGGGGGCCGCCGCCTGCTTGGCGATCGTCACACTCCCTCCGACGGGCTCGCGCGACTCCCTCCGGCGGGCTCGCGCGACTCGATCTATCTCGAGGTGCTGATGCCGAACGCGTTCCGGACGATTCGCGCCTTCGGCTCGTCCTGGGCAACGCGTTCATAATACTTCAGAGGCCGCCGATACTGTCGAATTTTCCCCCGACCCCGCGGGTCGAGGGCATAGGCTCGAGGGGCTGGAACGCCATTCGCGCCACCACGGGGCCTCCCTGTGGGATCGGCGCCGCCGCGGCAAGGTACAATCGCTCCCATGGCCCTCGAACGGTCCCTACGCGGTCTGCTGCAGCCTGGACACTGCCTCGCTAGCGTCCCTCGGAGCCCGGCATGAACGTGATTCTGGCTAGCCACCTGCTCTGCGCGGCTGCGTACCTGGTGCTCGCGTTGCTGCTCACGCTCCACTCCGAGCGGCGCTCGACGGTGCTCTTCCTCATCGGTGCCTGCACGGCCACCGGCCTCTGGTCGCTCGTCGTCGCGCTCGGCGGCGCGCCGGGGCCGCTCGCCGGAATCCTCGACATCCTGCGGGTCCTGGGCTGGGTGGCGTTCCTGGGGGCCGCCTACCGGGCGGGCCGCGCGCGGGAGGAGGCCGCCGCGCCCGGCAGCGTCTTCTGGGCGACCGTCGCGAGCGGTGTGATCGCGATCCTTCTCGTCGGTCTCGAGCTCGCCCCACTCGTCACCGGACCCGAGCCATCCAACGCCGGGCTCGTCGCCGGGCTCTACGGACGCCTCGGGCTCGTCGTCACCGGCCTGATGCTCGCCGAGGCGCTCATCAGCCAGGCGCGGAGCGAGGGCCTCTGGCGGGTCCAGTACCTGTGCCTCGGGGTCGGTGCCCTGCTGGTCTACGACCTGTTCGTGTGGTCGGAGGCGCTGCTCTTCCACCGCGTACACGCGGTTCTCGAGTCGAGCCGCGGCGCTGTAGGGGTGATCGTTGCCCCGCTGATCGCTGTGGCCGCCGCACGCAATCCGATCTGGGCCACCGAGCTGAACGTCGCGAGACGCGCGGTCCTTCACGCAACCATCCTCGTCGGCGTCGGGATCTACACGCTCGTCCTGGCGGCCGCTGGCGCGGTACTGCGAGCCACCGGGGGGGACTGGGGACTGCTGCTGCAGGCTGCCTTCGTCTTCGGGGGTCTGCTGCTGTTGACGGTCCTGGCCGTTTCCCCCTCCGCGCGTTCCCTCGTGAAGCTCCGGCTGAGCCGCTACCTCTTCACGCATCGCCACGACTACCGGGAGCAGTGGCACCGCTTTGCCGATGCCCTCTCCTCACCGGCGGGTGGAGCCAGCCTCGGGGCCCGCTCCCTGCGCGCGATCAGCGGCATCGTCGGCAGCCCGCGGGGCGGCCTGTGGCTCCGCGAGCCGGATGGCTTCACCCCGACGGCTTCGGTCGGAATGCCCCGAGCGGCCTCGGAAGAGGTGGCGGACAGCCGCTTCGCCGAGGAGCTCGAGCGGAACGGAGACCGGATCCTCGAGTTCGCCGACCGCACGACCCCCGTGCCCAGGCCCGCCTGGCTGCCGCGCTGGCTGCGGGAGTGGCGCGAGGCGTGGCTGCTGGTGCCCCTCGTCGAGCGTCACAGGGTCCGCGGCTTCATCGTGTTGGGCCGCCCCCCCGGATCTCGCGGCCTGGATCGCGAAGACGAAGAGCTGCTGCGCAGCGCGGCCCACCATGCCGCCAGCTACCTCGGCGCGGAGCAAACGGCCCGAGCGCTCGAGGAGTCGCGCCGCTTCGAGGAGCTCTCGCGCGGCCTGGCCTTCATCGCGCACGACCTTCGCAACCTGGCGAATGAGCTGACCCTCACCCTCGCCAATGCCCGCAAGCACATCGAGAACCCGGAGTTCCAACGGGATCTGCTCCTCAGCATGGAGGATTCGGTCGCGGGCATGCGGCGTCTCCTCGACAAGCTGGCGGAACGCAAGCGCGAGCCCGCCGCCGTCCCAGCCACGGATTTCGCTGCGCTGGTCCGGAACACGCTGCGCGGTCGGGAGGGCAGCGCGCCCCCCGTACGCCTCGATCTGGACGGCGAGGCAGCCCTGTGCGTCGCATGCGATCCCGACCGCCTCGTCTCCATGAGCGGCCACCTGCTCCAGAACGCCATCGAAGCGGCAGGCGCCGACGGTCATGTCACGGTCCGGCTGCACCGCGACGGGAATGCGTCCGTCTTCGAGGTGGAGGACGACGGCCCGGGGATGACCGCCGAGTTCGTGCGGGAGCGCCTGCGCCACCCCTTCCGCTCCAGCAAGAGCGGCGGCTACGGACTCGGCCTGTACGAGTGTCGGGTGCTGGCTCGCCAGTCCGGCGGGGAGCTGGCGATCGAGTCGGCGCCGGGGCGCGGAACCGTGGCCCGCCTGCGACTTCCGCTGGCCCCCGAATCCGCCGACGCGTCGAGGCCCGATGTCGGACGCTGACCGGCCCCCGCTGCTGATCGTCGAGGACGATCCGGTCGCGCTGCGGCAGCTGCGCTGGACCTTCGACGCCTACGCGGTGTCGACGGCTGCCGATCGCGCCAGCGCACTCGGCGAGCTGCGCAAGAGCCCGTTTCCCGTGGTGCTGCTCGACCTCGGCCTGCCGCCCGACGCCGAGGGAGCGTCGGAGGGGCTCGCGGCGCTCGGCGAGATCCTCTCGCTCTCACCGCAGTCCAAGGTGATCGTGGTGACGGGGCGCGAGGAGCGCGAGCACGCGTTGCGCGCCGTCGAGCTCGGCGCCTGCGACTTCTATCAGAAGCCGGTCGACGCCGACGAGATCCGCTTCCTCGTCAAGCGCGCCGGCCAGCTGCACGCGCTGGAGGACGAGAACCGCCGGCTGGCGCGCGACGCGAGGCGCGAGCCGCTTCCCGGCGTGGTGTGTATCAGCGAGTCGATGCGCGGCATCTGCCGCCTGGTCGAGCGCGCCGCACCCAGCGACATCAGCGTGCTGATCGTGGGAGAGACCGGCACCGGCAAGGAGGTCCTGTGCCGCGCCCTGCACGCCCTCAGCAGGCGCTCGGCCGGACCGCTCGTGGCGATCAACTGCGCCGCGATTCCAGCGGAGCTGCTCGAGAGTGAGCTCTTCGGCCACGAGCGGGGGGCCTTCACCGGTGCCGAGCGAAGGGTGCGGGGAAGACTCGAGCTCGCCGATGGCGGGACCTTGTTCCTCGACGAGATCGGGGACATGCCGGTTGCGGTCCAGGCCAAGCTGCTGCGCTTCCTTCAGGATCGCGTGATCCAACGCGTGGGGGGCCGCGAGGACATCGCCCTCGATACGCGCGTCGTCAGCGCCACGCATCGCGGCGTCCCGGTCGCGGGAGGCGCCGGGCCGCTTCGCGAGGACCTCTACTACCGGATCAGCGAGCTGCTGATCGAGGTACCGCCGCTTCGCGAGCGCCCGGACGACGCGGTCGTCCTGGCCCAGCACTTCTTCGAGCAGTTCCGGTCCGGGGAGCAGCGTCCCCTACAGGGCCTCGCCCCCGATGCGATTGCCGCGGTGGCGGCCCATTCCTGGCCCGGCAACGTGCGAGAGCTCGAGAACCGCATAAAGCGCGCGATCGTGACCGCCGAGGGGTCGCGGATCACGGCTCGAGACCTCGAGCTGTCGGCGGCCGACGCCGGTCCGCCGGACCTGAAGAGCGCCGTCCGCGACGCCGAGCGCCGGGCCGTGGCGCGGGCCTGGGCCGAAGCCGACGGGAACGTCTCGCGCGCGAGCAAGCTGCTGGGCGTGAGCCGGCCCACGCTCTACAAGCTGCTACGCGAGCACGGATTCCGGGAGTAGCAGGTGTCGGGGCCCTTTACACCCCGGATCCTCCGCCGCTCCCGTCGCAAC
>JAPUKG010000021.1 GCA_027295775.1 Pseudomonadota bacterium | reverse complement strand
CGGCAAAGATGCCCGCCGGCTCGATGAAGCTACCCGCCCCGGTCGATACACTGATCGCGATCGGGTCCGGGCTCTGGCTGATCGTGACCGGCGGCAGAGCACCGATCGTGACTCCCAGGGTCCCCGACATATCTAGCGTCGTGGACTGAGCAGGTGCAGCCAGCCCGATGACGAGCCCAATAGTGGCCAACAGGCCGTACAACTTGCGCATTTTCTAGAGTCCCTCAAGTTCTCGTACGGGGCCTAAGGACGGCACCCTGCCGATGGCACCCGACGAGGCACGCCTTCCCGAGAACGCGCGAAGGGGACCACCTTGAACAGGCAGTCCCCTTCCCGAGGCAGAGCCATAGCAAGATCTGTGCCCAGAATGGAAGCCTTTTCTTTCAGGGGCTTACCATTGCCAGGCGAAGAGGAAGTGGGGAGAAGAGTGCCCAAAGTGGCGAGACTTTTTCTCTTTCGCCCAGCCCCCCACGGGACCTGCACTCCTGAGCGGCTCCTGGGCATGGTATCAATGAGCCTCACGGACCGGGAAAGTCAGCATGAAGATCGCGGTCGCTGTCGTGTGGCTCTGGGGCCTGGTGTCCTTCTTCGTGGCGCCCGAATCGACGGTGTCTTCGGCCGGGCGCCTCGTCTTCGGGTTCCTGGTCGTTGCCCACGCGGTGGAGTGCGTGGTCTTTCTGCCGCGTCTCCGGGCCGCCGAAGGACCCCTGGGGCCCCATCTGCTCCAGACCTTCCTGTTCGGCATCGTCCACGTGCGCGGACTCGAGCCGGCGAGGTCCTGACGCACCCCCTCCCACTCATCCTACCCCCGGCTCCTCCTCTGGGACCGGACCGCTTTGCAGCGTTCTCACTTCGCGCACCCCGAGTACGGCCAGGGTCGGCAAGACGATGCAGGCGGCCGCCAGCCAGAGCGTGGGTCCGGCCCCCGCGCCCTCGACGAGCGGTCCGGCGAGGGCCTCGCCGAGGGGGGCGAGGGCGATCGATCCCAGGTTGTCGTAGGCGCTGACCCTGGACAGCGCCTCCGGCCGCACGTGGGTGTGAAGCGCGGTGAACCAGAGCACGCTGAAGATCTCTCCCCCGACGCCGGCCACGAACGCACCGGCCGCGATCAGTGGGACGGTCGCGGGTCCGGCCAGAAGCATCAGGGGAAGGGCGAAGGTGAAGACCGCCAGGGTGGCGACGAGCATGGGGCGTCTGACCGCGAGCTGGATACCGATCAACCCGCCCACGACCAGGCCCGCGCCGAACGCGCCGGCCACCCAGCCCCAGGCCGCGGCCCCGCCGAGCGACCGCTGCGCGACGACCGGGCCCACCACCATGAAGCCGCCGCTCCAGGCCGCCACCACCAGCGAGAACTGGGCCACGATCGCCCACAGCCAGCGGTGCGACGTGAACTCGCGCCAGCCGTCGCGGAGCTCCCGCACGAAGCGGTCCGGCGCGGCGCGCGCCTGCGGATTAGGCCGCAGCCGCGCGATCAGGATGGCGCTCCACAGGAACGTCCCCGCATCGACGGCGATCGCCCAGCCCGCGCCCACGGTGGCGACGAGCACCCCTGCACACGCGCCGCCCAGGCCGATGGCCCCGCTCTGGGCGAGGGCGAGCAGCGCGTTGGCGGGCTGCAAGCGCTCGCGCGGCACCACCTGGGGAACGAGTCCGACCGATGCCGGTCCGTGCAGCGCGAAGGCAACGCCGTTCACCGCCATCAGGGCAGCGAGCCAGCCGACGCGGGCCTGCCCGCTGAGCAGCAGCACCGCCATCACCGACTGGGTGGCCGCGGCGAGCAGGTCGGCCCGCACCATCAGTCGCTGTCGCGACCAGCGATCGGCCAGGGTCCCGCCGACGGTCAGGACCAGCACCTGGGCGGCGGTCTGCGAGGCGATCACCAATCCCATGAGCACGGGCGAGCCGGTGAGCTCGAGCACGCCGAAGGCCATGGCGATCGGGGCCATGGCAGTGCCGAAGGTGGAGCCAAAGCGCGCCGAGAAGAGACGGGCGAAATCCGGGTCGCGAAGCTGCTCGGCACCGGCGCGGAATCCGGGAGGCTGGGGCATCAGCGGCCGACCCCGTTGGCCATCGCTCGCTCGAGGTCAGCCGATCCGCCCGGCCGAGGCGGACCACTTCGTGTATTCGGGCGGCCAGCTCCCGCGCTCCGCGTACTTTGCGTGGAGGGCGCGCTGGAGGAAGAACTCGAACAGCGTGTCGTCGCTGGTGGTGGCGCCCGTCGCCGTGTAGGTCTCGTAGACGACGCGGCGCACCTCCGGATCGTCCGACGGAGAGGCCCGGCCGGACACCATGAACTCGTCGTCGCCGTCCTGGACCGGGAAGGTGTGGAGCGAGTAGCGCCCGTCCCGCAGGAGGTCGTGCCGCTTCGGCGAGCGATTCCCGATGAAGACATAGAGGCCCCCGAGCGCGAGCACGGGGCAGACGGGGTGCAGGCGCGGACTGCCGTCCTTCCGGATGGTGGCCAGATAGCCGAGGCCCACCATGTATTGGTAGAGGAGCGCGCGACCGGCCGCCGCCATCTCCGGCAGCTCGGCCTCGAGATCCTCCCAGCGCTTCGAATTCGCCTCACCAGACATGGGAAATTCTTCCCGCAGCCTACCACGGGAGTTCAGAGTGGCGGCCCGTAGTGCTCCACGTCGGGGAAGGGCTCGTAGAAGTCGTGCAGAAGGGATTTCCAACGCGCGTACTCGGGCGACTGGCGAAAGCCGACCGTATGGCTCTCGAGGGTCTGCCACCACACGAGCAGCACGTAGCGATCCGACGTCTCGACGCAGGCGCGGAGCTCGTGACGCTGGTAACCGGGCATCGACGAGATGATGGACGCCGCGCGCGCAAACGCCGACTCGAACTCGGCCGAGCGCCCCGGCCGCACGTGCAGGATCGCCACTTCCAGGATCACATCCGTGCAGGCTAGCCCAGCGGGCGCCCGCCTTCGCTCGGCTTCGCCTCGCTGCGCGTCGGCCGACTCCTGAGTCGGCCTCCTTGCCCGAAACTCCACGCTAGTCTGGGCGCCGTGACCCGAGGAAAGACGATTGCCATCGCCGGCTTCGCAGTGCTGGTCGTCGCCCAGCTGATCCCGCTGACCCGCGACAACCCACCCGTGGAGACCGAGGCTCCGGCCTCGGCGGAGCTTCGCGAGCTCCTGCGCCGGTCCTGCTACGACTGCCACTCCCACGAGACCCGCTGGCCCTGGTACGCCCACCTGGCGCCGGTCTCCTGGCTCGTCGTCTACGACGTGCACGAAGCCCGGGAGCACCTGAACTTCTCCGCCTGGAACCGCTACGACCGCGTGGAGCAGCGGGAGAAGATCGAGGAGGTCTGGGAGGAGGTGGAGGAGGGCGAGATGCCCCTCT
>JAPUKG010000209.1 GCA_027295775.1 Pseudomonadota bacterium | reverse complement strand
CCACGGCGCCGTTCTCCCGGAAGACCTTTCCCAGGTAGATGTAGGGCTTCTCCCGGTTCGGGGAGAGCTTGATCCCCTTCGCGAGGTTCTCGAGCGCCTCCCGGAGCACCACCGCATCCGTGGGCTGGTGGAGGACCTGCGCGTAGCCCAGGCGCGCGACGTACTCGCCCTCCTTGGGGTCGAGGTGCGCCGCCATACCGTAGGCCTCCACCGCCTGCTCGTAGCTCCTCGAGCGGAGGAAGCCGTCGCCCCGGCGGAACCAGGCCTCCGCGTCGAGGCCACGCGAGGCGAGGTCCTCCAGGCGCGCCGCCTTCTCGGCCGCAGCTTCCTCGGGTGTCCTCCGCGCCCGGACCTTCGTGCGGCTCTTCGCGACCTGGGGGCGAAGTTGGGCGTAGACCTTCCGGGAGCTGCCGACCCGGAGGCGATCGAAGGCCTTGTCGATCTGTTTGCGCGCCTGGGCCGCGAGATCCTCGAGACCGGGCAGCTCCGCCGCCGCCGCTTCCGAGGGGAGGGAGCCGATGAGCTCCTCGTAGGCGTAGCGGACCCCGCTGTCGGTGGCGTCGCCGTCGATGCCAAGGATGCCGAAGTCGTCCTCCGAGCGGATGCGCTCGCAGAAGACGGTGAGTTCCTCCAGCGTGCGCTCCGCGTTCCAGGCCGGCGTGAGGGGCTCGGCCAGCGGGGGCGGCTCCGGCACGGGCTCCGGGGGCGGGAGCGGCTCCGGCGCGGGCTTCGGGGTCGGGGTCGGCTCCGGCGCGGGCTTCGGGGTCGGCTCCGGGTCGGGCCCCGGCGCCGCGTTCGCCAGCGGGGACGGCTCCGGGTCGGGCCCTGGCGCCGCGTTCGCCAGCGGGGACGGCTCGATGAAGGACGTCGACGCCGCCAACGGCGGTGGAAGCTGCGCCGTCGAGGGCTGCGCCTCCTCCGCGAAGTCCAGTGCGGGGTCGAGGAGCGGCTCCTCGAGCGTCGGAACCTCGGGGACGACCTCGGGCTGCGGCGCCTTCTGCACCCGCGAGGCGTCGAGCAGCAGCATCACCGGCTCTTCGAGGGTCACGAGCAGGCCCGCCGTGAACAGGCCGTGGAGCGTGCGCGCGTCGAGGTCGCCGGAGTCGAGCACCTCCTGCACGTTGCGATCGCCGTACATGTGCTCGAAGAAGACCCGCTCGGCGGAGGAGAGGTCGAGCTCCGCGAGTTCGCAGGGCAGCTCCTCCACCGTGGAGACGTAGAGGGACGCGTTCCGGCTCAGCGCCTCCGCGACCACCTCGTGCGGTGACCAGTGGCGCGCCCCCTCGAGCATGAGGGCGGCCTGGCCGCGCTCGATCTCGAGGGCTACGTCCGCCCGGAGGTGCTTGTCGGGGAAGTAGTGGAAGGCGCCCGAGGTCCAGCGGAAGGTCTCGAGCAGCTGCTCCTCCGCCTGCTCGCGGATCGCGGCGGTGAACTTCTCCTCCGAGAGCGCGCCCAGCCCCACGAGGATCTCGCCGCTGCTGCCCTTGCCCGCACCGACGCGCTCCTTCACCGTCCGGCGCTGTTCCTGGCTGATGCGCCCGCGCCTGGCGAGGAACTCCTCCAGCGCCTCGACCCCGCCGCTGGCGCTGGCGGCCACCGGCGAGCCGTTGCGCAGCTCGAAGGCCTTGCGGTCCTTGCGGTGCGTCACGGTCAGGACGCCGCTGGCCGCGTCGCGCCGCAGGCGAAGCAGCGCCTCGGAGATCGGCGTCTGGGCCAGATCGCCGGAGATCGCGGCCTCGCTCTCCGGCGCGCTCGACGGCTCGGAAGGGTCGACGTCGGTGGGCTCCAACACCTTCCCGGCGAACTGCTGGACGCTTTCGATCAGCTCGGTCTTCAGCGCGGGCTTGGTGAAGAACTCCTTGACCCCGAGTTCGAGCGCGGCGCCGTAGAGCTCCGCGGAGCGCTCGCCCTTCGTGAGTACGACGATCGGCACCTGGGCCGGCCAGCCGCCGTAGGAGCGGATCTCCTCCAGCAGCGCGATCCCGTTGCAGGTGGAGAGCACGACCTCCGCCAGCACGAGATCGATCTCCTCGACCCGGACCAGCATGAGTGCCTCGTCGGGGTCGGCGGTGTGGAGCAGGCGGAGCCCCGCGTCTCGCAGGTCCTCCTCGAAGCCCGCAGGGACCTGCCGTTCGTCGTCGATGTAGAGGACAGTGCCGGTTTCGCTCATCTGAGATTCCGACACCACTTATCGTCCAGCGTCCCTCCACTTTGAATCCGGTGCCGTACGGCTCGGAAGGTGGCGGCGGCGGCACCGCGTGCGACCCCAGCCGCCGGTTCTTCAGCGGGCCGCAGCCGCGTCTCGGGGCGGCTCGCTTCCGGGCCGGTGCCGGCACTCCCCACGCCCGAGACGATCACCGGACCGGGTTTAGGCCCCGCGTGATCCCGAGCAGCCACGCAGTCGTGGCCTGGTGGCCGCTGTTGTGTTGGTGCGCGGGCGCGGCGGCGCAATTGCTGGGTGGCCTCGCGTCTGCGGGCCTGGCAGCGCTATTTCTCGCCGGACGCCTTGCGCGTGGACCGCGCCTCACGCGCGTTGCGCGCCGGCTAGCTGCGAGGCATTTCGCGCTGGCTTCCGAGGCGGCGCGCGCCGTCGAGTCGGGATTAGCGCGGAGGCGTCGTGACGGTCGAGGCCGGCGTCTTGTCCGAACTCGGCGTGGCGTCGCGCGCAGGTGCCGACGTGCGTGCGGCCGGCTGCTTCTGCGCGGCCGCCCCTTGCTCGGCGCCAATCACGATGCGCCCCTCGAGCTTCGCGCCCTCTTCGATCACGATGCCGGGGGTGGAGAGATCGCCGGTCACCTGCCCGCTGCTCTCGAGCGTGACCTTGCGCTTCGCCACGATGTCTCCCTTCACGTCGCCGGCGATCACGACCGCGTCCGCCCGAATCGACGCCTCGACGATTGCCCCTTGCCCGATGATGACGGTCTTGTCGCAGCGAATCTCGCCCTTCATGCGCCCGTCGATGCGGATGGTCTCGCCGCAGCGCAGCTTGCCCGAAAAAACCGTCGTGGCGTCGATCGACGTGGACAGGGCCACGGTCCGGATCGCGGGGGATGCAGTTCTCGGGGTGGTTTCGACCCGATCCGTCTCCGATTTTTCTACCCTTCCCATGAAATCCTTGAGCGCCATCCCTCTCCCCTCCCATTCAATTGCGTTCGCGCTTCGCGAAACAGTTCGGCTCCGCCGCAGGGCCCGATTGCGCGCGGCGTAACCACCTATGATATCGCTGCCCGCACGCTCTACTCGGTGATCTTCCTCACAACTTCACGCTGCGGGTTGATAATAAGACAAGTTGGGTTTGGCAATGCCCGATAAATCGCATTCCGTCAAGCTGAACCCATCTCTCGCCGCTTTACATCGCCCCCAGAAACGTGGTCAAATGGCGCGCAACGCGTAGCCGCACCTGCCCGGCGAGCGCAGAAGGAGCAGCGATGCGGATCACCGACATGGGGCGCTTACTGAGACGTTATCGCGTAGCGAGCCGGGAAGCGCGGGGCAGCGGGCAGCCGCTCGACGAAGTATTCGGGCGAAGCGAGGAAGCGCGAGCGCGCGAGCTCGCGGATTCGCTCCAGCGTTCGGCAGAGCTGCAGCCGCTGCGCGAGCGCGCCGCCGAGCTGCGCGCCGATGGTGCGAATCCCTACGTGACGCGTCGTGAGCTCATGCAGCAGGGAGCCCTGGTGAGCGCGGGACTCGCAGGGTTGACACTGTTCGGGTTCGGAGGTCGGGCCTTTGCCGCCCCGGGCGGCATCCCGGGCAAGCCACCCGCCAGTGCCCCACGGATCGTCGTGGTGGGCGCCGGCCTCGCTGGGCTGGCCGCCGCGTATCGGATCCACCAAGCGATGGGGTTGTCCGCCACGCTCTACGAAGGACAGGACCGGGTTGGCGGCCGCGTACGCACGATCCGATCCCTCGAGTACGAGCACTACATCGAAGCCGGTCCATCGGGCATCGGATCGAGTCAGATGCACGCCATCAAGCGCCTGGCCGACGACGTCGGCCTTACACCGCTGGACGACCTGTGGCTCGACTACCCGCCGGGCGGGAACATTTACGTGTTTGACGGTCAGCGCTACCGATTCGGGGAACTCGCCGAGGGCTTTGGGGCGAACCAGGAGTTCCTCTGGCAGCAGTGGCTGCAGATCAGGAAGCTGCCCACCTATCTCAATTACAACGAAGCGGCCGCCCATTGGGACAGCATGACGATCGCAGAACTCTTCGACGAGCACCTGCCTTTCGGATCGAATACGCCCGAGGGCGCGGTGATGCTTCGGATCTTCGAAGTGGAGTACGCCGGACGCGCGGGTGACACGAGCGCCCTCATGCAGATCGCCAACGAGGGCACCTTCTGGCGGAGCGAGAATATCTACGACGAGCGCCTGGGTGTTCCCGGTGGCAATCATACATTGGCCCAAGCGGTGGCCGACGCGCTGCCCGACGGATCCCTGCAGTTGGACCACGAGCTGTTGGCCATCAAGAGGAATGCTGACCTCAGCTACACGCTGACTTTTAGCGAATCCGGGCGAAGCCCGACGGATGTCGTCGCCGACCAGGTGGTGCTCGCCATCCCCCCGAGCACGTTGCGCGA
>JAPUKG010000208.1 GCA_027295775.1 Pseudomonadota bacterium | reverse complement strand
GGGTGGACGTGTTGGCGTGCAGGATTCGGCCGATGTCGAAGGTCAGCTCCTCCACCTGCCGCTTGAGCTCAGCGCTCTGCCGGGCGGAGCGATGCTCTTCGGTGATGTCCGCCATGCAGCCGGCGTAGCCGATGAGCAGGTCGCGCTCGGAGTCGCGGAGCGGCTTCAGGTAGTCCTCGACGTACACGTCCCGGTCGCCCACGCGCAGGTGCACGATCGCCTTCTCGAAGCCGAGGCCGCGCCGCTCGGCGCGCAGGGCTGCGTCGCAGAGCTCGGCGAAGCGGGACGGCTCCGCGTAGAAGTCGGTGATCTGGGCGTCGACCGCGCCCTGGGCCGGGAGCCCCAGGATCTGCCGGACGCCGTCGTTGCAGTCCCGGAAACGGCCCTCGCCATCGAGGACATAGACCCCGATCGGCAGGTGGAGGATGTCCACCCGCTCCAGGCTGCGCTCTTCGGGACGGCCCTCGCCGGGGTCCAGATCGGGTCGGGGCGCGGGGGGCTTGGCGGCCATGCGCTCTCCAAGAGGAATCGAGGAAGCAGCGGCCACGATAGCAGGGGGCGGCAGGGCCTCGAGAGCTCCAGAACAGGACGGCGCTGCGGAGCCCCTGGTGTTCCTGTCCGCGGAGTGGTTCTTCTGAAGTATCCTGTTCCCGAACCTGCCGGGAGATTCGTCGTGAACCGCATCCTCGACGTGACGACCTCGATCGCCGCGACCCTCGCTCGCCTGGGAAGCGGGGCCCAGGTGGGAACCCTGGGCGCGCGGCCCGAGCAGCCCCTCGAGCTGTACGAGTTCGAGGCCTGTCCGTTCTGCCGCAAGGTGCGCGAGGCGCTGTCGATCCTGGACCTGGAGGCGGTCGTCTACCCGTGCCCCAAGGGCGGTCCGCGCTATCGCGAGCAGCTGAAGGCGCGGGGTGGGAAGGCCCAGTTCCCATACCTCGTGGATCCGAACACCGGCAAGGAGATGTACGAGTCCGACGACATCGTCCGCTACCTGTTTGCTCAGTACGGAGACGGAAAGGTGCCGGCGCTGCTGGCGGCCGGGCCGATTACGGATCTGACGGCGTTCCTGGCGGGGGCACCCCGGCCGGGCCTCGGCGCCCGCTACCAGTCCGCCAACGCGCCCGAGCTGTCCCTCGAGCTCTACAGCTTCGAGGCATCTCCCTTCTGCCGGATCGTCCGCGAGAAGCTGTGCACCCTGGAGCTGCCGTACCGGCTGCACAACGTGGCCAAGGGCAGCCCGAGCCGCGGCGACTTCGTGACGCGCTCGGGCAAGATGATGGTGCCCTACCTGGTCGACCAGAACACCAGCGTCGAGATGTTCGAGTCCGCCGAGATCGTGGCCTACCTCGACGCGACCTACGCAGCGTAAGTCCGAAAGCTCGAGGGGTTTCCTCTTTGGGGGCGGCTGGGGGTCGTCGCGCTCCGGGCCTCTCGTCCGGTGGCAAAGCGTGGCTTGAAGCGGATTTGGGCGCTGTGCAGAACCACAAGACTCTGGGGGGTGAGCATACGGGGTGCTGTAAATGTCTTGGGGGTTGCGGAATGGTTCCGGTCAGGGCCATGAGTCCCTCCGCGCGACGACCCCCACCCACCCCCTTACGATAAGCGCTTCGCGCCTTGGAGCGAGACAGCCTTTCGTCGAGGGTCCGTGCCACAGAGGCAACGGGCGGCCATGCTTGCCCAGACTGGGCCCGATGCGGCAAGGGAGCGTGGTGTGAGGCGAGCGAAGTTCAGAAGGCTAGGAGAGGAGCGACTCGAGGAGCTTCGGCTCGAGCAGCACGGTCACATGGGCCGGCAGGCGCTGCCCAGCGATGGGAACCTCCAGGCGCGCCGAGAGGACGACGGTGTCCGACGGCGCGTGGGTCGCCAGCACGATGCCGACGACGGTCTCCTCCTCGAGCCGCGCCGTGCCCGGTTCCGTCGTGCAACCGAAGCCGTCCGCCAGGGCGCCGAGGCACGTGGCCAGCAGCGTCCGCCCCAGCTCCAGGTACGCGGCGAGCGGTTCCGCGCCCGGACCGTTCGGCCGGGCGGAGATCCAGGCGAGCGCGTGCTCGGGGTCCATGGACAGCAGGGCGGTCCCGGAGAGCGTGCCGTCGAGCCGCATCATGACCCCGGCGCACAGGTCGCCGTCGCAGGGCGCCGGTCCGACCGGGAAGTCCGCGAGCAGACAGATGCCGACGCCGGAGACGTCGGTACCGACGCCGGCCGCGACGCTGCGAGCGCCGCGCTGGATGTGCTCTCGAATCGCCTCGAGATGCGCGTGCTGGATCTGCAGGACTGGGCTCCGCTGAGCTCGGCATGGAGTGGCTTGGTCGCTGAGCATTATCGACCGATTCGCGAGAATCCGAAGGGAAATCCCCACTGATTGGACCTTCTTCCGGCGGCAATCGCGCGGCAGCCCGCCCGCACCTCCTGCGCCAACTCCCGGCGAGGCCAGCGTTTCCACGCTACTGAATGGCGCCGGGGAGGAGAGGGGCATGGGACGCCGCAAGCAGGGGCGGAAGCAGAAACGGAAGAGCCGCGCGACCGAGGCGGCGACAGCGGACAAGTACACGCTCTACCAGGAGTCGGTGCAGGAGCCCGAGGCCGACGTGAGGCTGGCGCAGCGCATCTTCGAGAAGCGCTTCGGGCGCCCGCCCCGCCTGCTTCGGGAGGACTTCTGCGGCGCGGCGGCGCTGGTCTGCGAGTGGGTTCGCCATCACCGGGAGTGCCGGGCCTGGGGGATCGACATCGATCCCGAGCCCCTCCAGTGGGGACACGAGCACAACCTCGCCCTGCTCACCGCCGAGCAGCAGAAGCGGGTGGAGCTGATCCGCGGAGACGTGATGGAGGTCCCCCAGTCGCCGCTCGCCGACGTGACTGCCGCCTTCAACTTCTCCTTCTTCCTGTTCCAGAAGCGGAGCGAGCTGCTGGCGTACTTTCGGCAGGCCCGCTCGACCCTGCGCGACGAGGGCATTCTGATCCTCGACGCATACGGCGGCGCCGACGCCCAGAAGACCATGACCGAGACCCGGGAGCACGACGGCTTCGACTACGTGTGGGACCAGGACCTGTACGACCCCATCACGAACCGGGTGAAGAACTACATCCACTTCGAGTTCTCGGACGGGAGCGAGATGAAGCGCGCCTTCTCCTACGACTGGCGGCTCTGGTCGATCCCGGAGATGCGCGACCTGCTGGACGAGGCCGGCTTCGCCGAGACCGAGGTCTACTGGGAAGCCACCGACCACAAGACCGGCGAGGGGAACGGCAACTACTACAAGGCCGAGACCGCGCTCGACGACCCGGCGTGGGTCGCGTACCTCGTGGCGGTCCGCTGAGCACCCCGATCGATTCACGCGGCTTGGGTTGATCCGTTACCCTTCTTCGGGTCATGCAGGAGATCAACCGCGCCGGAGGAAAGCTCCGGGTCTCTGTGGTGATCCCCGTCTTCAACGGCTCGCAGACGATCCAGGGCCTGACCGGGGAGCTGCACGCAGCGCTCTCGGAGTCGTTCGAGCTCGAGGTCGTCCTCGTGAACGACTGCAGCGCGGACGACTCGGCGGTGGTGTGTGCGGAGCTGGCCCGCACCCACCCCTGGGTCCGCTTCGTGGATCTCGCGCGCAATTTCGGAGAGCACAATGCCGTCATGGCGGGTCTCGCGCACTGCAGCGGAGACTGTGCAGCGATCGTCGACGACGACTTCCAGAATCCTCCCAGCGAGGTGAGAAAGCTCGTGGAGAAGCTCCAGGAGGGCTATGACGTCGTCTTCTCCCGGTACCATGACAAGCAGCACCACCCCCTCCGCAACCTCGCCAGCCGCTTCAACAACGCCGTGGCGACCGCGCTTCTGCCCAAGGATCGGCGACTCTACCTGGCGTCCTTCAAGGTCATCAACCGCTTCCTGATCGACGAGATCACCCGTTACGAAGGCCCCTTTCCGTACATCGACGGCCTCATTCTCCGTGCCACCAGCAACTACGCAACGCAGCTCGTCGTGCACGACCCGCGACAGTCCGGGCGCTCCAACTACACGCTTCGAAAGCTGCTCCGCCTGTGGCTCGCGATGTTCACGAATTTCTCGATCCTTCCGCTCCGCGCCGCGTCTCTGGCGGGATTCTTCTTCGCCGCGGTGGGGCTGGTTCTCGCGGTGGTGTTCTTCATCGAGAAGCTCAACAACCCCGACCTGCCGACGGGATGGGCATCTCTGGTGGTCATCTTCCTGACGGTTTCGGGCGTCCAGCTCTTCGCGCTGGGCATGCTCGGAGAATACCTGGGCCGGCTCTTCCTCAAGGACAACGGCAGCCCCATGTTCGTGGTGCGGCGCACGATCAACTGCGAGCCCAGAGAGGACGAGGGCCGTTGAACCCCCTCGACGGTTATCGGGGAAGGCGCGTGCTCGTAACCGGGGGCCTGGGGTTCATCGGCAGCACCTTGTCGATCGCGCTCGCGGAGCTGGGAGCCCACACGACGATCGTGGACGCCCTGATCCCGGAGCACGGCGGGAGCCCCTTCAACGTGGAGCCCGTTCGCGACCGCGTCTCGGTTCACGAGTTCGACATGCGGGACCAGGACGCCCTCGACGCCGCCGTGAGGGAGCAGGAGTTCGTGTTCCACCTCGCCGGACAGGTGAGCCACGGCGACAGCATGCGCGACCCCCATCAGGACCTGGGCGTCAACTGTGTGGCGACGATGAATCTCCTGGAGGCGTGCCGCCAGCACAACCGGGAGGCGCGTCTGGTCTTCACCTCCACCCGCCAGGTCTACGGCGTCGCCCAGGTTCTGCCCGTGACCGAGGACCACCCCACGATCCCGATCGACGTAAACGGAATCAACAAGCTCGCAGCCGAGTACTACCACCTGCTCTACGACCGTGTCTACGGGATCCGATCGACCGTGCTGCGACTCACGAACACCTACGGTCCACGTCAGCAGATCCGCAACGACCGGCAGGGCTTCATTGGCATCCTGATCAGGAAGGCGCTCCGCGGCGAGCTCATCGATGTCTACGGCGATGGGACGCAGCGGCGCGACTTCAACTACGTGGACGACGTTGTCCGCGCCATCCTGCTCGCCGGGGCCGTGGAGAGCTGCCGGGGACGGGTCTTCAACCTGGGTGCGGCCCGCCCCTACTCCCTCCTCGACTTCGTCGGCTTCCTCGAAGAGCTGTGCGGAGCCCGTCACCGACTCGTGCCGTTCCCGACAGACGCGAAGATCATCGACATCGGCGACTACTACGGGGACTACTCGGCGTTCGCCGCCGCCACGGGCTGGCACCCCGAGCTGGAGCTGCGCGACGGCCTGGAACGGACGATCGAGAGCTACCAGAAGCACCGCGAGATCTACTGGGGATGAAGCCGGTCGTGATGTTCGACGCGGTCGCGCAGGTCCGCGCCCTGCGCGGGGAGATCGACGAGGCGATCGGACGGGTGCTGGAATCGGGCCGCTTTCTCCTCGGTGAGGAGGTGACTCGCTTCGAGCGGGACTTCGCCGCCTATCTGGGGGGCGGGGGCGCGGGCGTGGCGGTCAGCAGCGGGACCGACGCGCTGGAGTTGGCCCTCCGAGCCCTGGGCGTGGAGTCGAACCACGAGGTGGTAACGGTGCCCAACACGGCCGTCGCCACCGTGAGCGCCATTCGACAGCTGGGCGCACGGCCCGTCCTCTGCGACGTCGACCCGATCACGGGGCTGATGGATCTCGAGAAGCTGGCCGCGTGCCTGTCCGACGCGACGCGCGCGGTGGTTCCCGTCCACCTCTACGGAAACATGGTCGACGTTCCGGCGCTTCGCGCCGCATTGGGTGACCGCTCCGCCACCATCTCCATCGTCGAAGACTGTGCCCAGGCCCACGGGGCTCTCCTGGGCGAACAGTTGGCGGGAACCCTTGGAGACGCCGCGGCCTTCTCGTTCTATCCGACCAAGAATCTGGGCGCACTCGGAGATGCGGGGCT
Source organism: Pseudomonadota bacterium (assembly GCA_027295775.1). GTDB lineage: Bacteria > Myxococcota_A > UBA9160 > UBA9160 > UBA4427 > JAPUKG01. The sequence continues at coordinate 15,677 of JAPUKG010000208.1, read as the reverse complement.
CTGTTACAGCGCGGACCCAGAGGTCGTCCGCGCCGTCCGCAGCTTGCGCCGCTACGGCATCGAAGACGCCGCGGGAGCGCGGCGCGAGGGCATCAACTCGCGCATGGACGAGATCCAGGCCGCGATCCTGTCCGTCAAGCTCCGCCACCTCGACACGTATCTGACCCGACGCAGGACGCTGGCCGCGCGCTACGACGAGCGGCTCGATCCGGCGATCCCGCGGATTCCGGCCGCCGAGGGGGTCACCCACGCGTACCACCTCTACGGGGTTCGTCTTCGCGGACGAGAGGCGGCGCAGGAACGGCTCGCGCAGGCGGGCGTGGGTACCGCCGTCCACTATCCGGTCCCGGTGCATCGGATGCCGGCCTACGCGTTCCTCGGCTACGAGCCGGGAAGCCTTCCCGCTGCGGAGCGCTGGGCCGAGGAGGTGCTCTCCCTGCCGCTCTACCCGGAGCTCGCCGACGCCGACGTCGACCGGGTGGCCGCGGCCGTCAACGACGCGGCCGCCTAGGCTCGGAAGTGGAGCCCGAAGAGTACGAGCTCATGTACCGGGTCGAGGACCACCACTGGTGGTACCGCGGCATGGCGCAGATCACTCACGGCGTGCTGGACCGATTCGTCTCCGCTGGATCCCTGCGCATCCTGGATGCCGGCTGTGGAACGGGAGCGGTGCTCCGGTCCCTCGAACGGTACGGCTCCGCGGTCGGCCTGGACCGGGCGCGTCTGGGACTGGAGCTCTGCCGAAAGCGAGGCCTTCGCAATCTCGTGGAGGGCTCCGTCGCAGAGCTGCCCTTTCGCGACGGTCGCTTCGATCTGGTCGTGTCCTACGACGTGCTCTGCTGTTGTACGGGCTCGGACGACGAGCGCGCCCTGACCGAGCTTCGACGCGTCCTGTCTCCGGGAGGCCACCTGCTGCTGCGGCTGCCGGCCTACGACTGGCTTCGCGGCCGGCACGACGAACGCGTCCACATCGCTCATCGCTACACCCGGTCCGAGCTGGACCGGAAGCTCCGGCGCGCCGGCTTCTCCGTCAGCCACGCCAGCTATGTGAACACGCTGCTGTTTCCGATCGTCCTGCTGAAACGGATGAGCGAGCGGCTCGCCCCGGGCCGCCAGACCGAATCCGATCTCTCGCTCTCGGCGGGACCCCTCGATGCGCTCTTCCGCCTGGCACTGCGGGCGGAGGCGCCGTTCGTCCGCACGATCGGCCTGCCCTTTGGACTCACCGTCCTGGCACTGGCTCAGCGCCCGGAAGACGACCCATCGTCCCACTCGTAGACGAAGGCCACCGCCGCGTTCTTCGGGGCGCGGAAGTCCTCGAGGCGGTCTCGCCCCCACAGGTACTCGGTCCGGTAGTCGGGCGTGGTAACGGCGGCTCCCACGAGCTGGTAGTGATCCGAGAGGAAGCGGCGCGCCCAATCGAAGATCGCCCGGTCGGCCGAGGGCGCACGCACCAGGGAGACCCGATTTCGGAACAGGGTCACGAAGCGGGGTCGCGCGCGCTCTACGTCCTCGATGAACTCGCGCTGCCAGAGCCGGTGGTCCGGGTGCCCGAAGACCAGATACTCGAAGTACGCGTGCCGCGAGGGGCAGCGGCGGCCGGCGTAGAAGTAGACCTCCGGCTCCGAGCCGATCACGACGATGGTGTCGCCGGCCGATGTGTGCTCGCGGAGATGGTCTCCGATCACCTTGGCCTCGAGAAAGGGATTGAAGCCGTACACCTGACGCAGGACCGCCTCGAAATCGGGCTGGAAGTAGTAGGGAGCGCGGATCGCGAGATGCAGCAGCCAGAGCGTCGCGAACACGCCGCCGGCGGCGAGCCGCCAGACCTCCCGCCCGGTCCGGCTCGAGAGCCAGGCGCCGGCAGAAGAGAACGCGACCCCCACTCCCAGCGCGAGAGCCGGCATGACGAGCAGCCAGTAGTGGCTGTAGAAGCGAAGACCCGGCGCTGTGGCCGCGAAGGACGCCGCCGCGAAGCAGGCGAGCACGATCTTGGCCGTGCGGCGAGAGGCCCCGACCCGGCCCGCCCCCACCCAGAAGGCAGCGAGTCCCGCGAGGCCCAGAACCCAGAAGATCTCGTCGTGCTGGGCCACTCGCCTCAGCTGGCCGACCAGGAAGCGCAGCCCCGAAGTCAGTCCCACCTCTGACACATAGGCACCCGAGACCTCGACGGTCCAGAACCAGAAGGCGCCGAGGGCGCCCTGCCGCCACATGACGAGCACGCTCCCCGCCAGGGGAAGGACGACTCCCGCCGAGAAGGCGCCAACGGCTCGCCCGAGCCTGCGCGCATCCCCGGTCCGTCGCGGCCAGAGCGCGATCCCGAGGCCCGCGCCCAGAGCGGCGGCGAAGAAGGCGCCGTTCTGCTTGATCAGAACGGACGCGCCGAGCGCGAGACCCGCGCCAAACAGACGAGCCAGCGACCCCCGGTCCAGGCCGGAGAGCATCAGCAGCAGCCCGGCCAGCGCGAACAGGACCACCAGGTGCTCCGCCTGGGAGGCAAACCCGGAGGCCATGGGCGCCAGCGACAGGACCATCAGGCTCGCCGCAGCGACCAGCCCGGTCTGCTCGTCGCGAAGGCGCCGGCCAACGGCGAACACCAGAACCAGGGTCGCGAGATTGACCAGGAGGAACCCGGTGCGAATGCCCTCGACCGTGTCTCCGAAGATCCAGGCGATCCCGGCGTAGGCGTAGTACAGCCCGGGAGGCTTCACCTCGTAGAAGCCGAGGAAGGGTGTCTCCCCCTCCAGGATCAGGCGCGCGAAGTAGGCGTAGATTCCCTCGTCTCGCTCGAACGGAATCGACAGGAACTGAGCCCGGCTGACGGCCGCCACCCCCAGCACACCCGCCAGGACCAGCCACGGAACGAGGCGGCGGCGGCCCGGACTCACTCGAGGTAGCCGAGGGTCACGGCCGATGAGAATCGCCTCCAATCCTTCTTTGTCAAGAAAATCAGGCGCTTGAGCTGCTTCGGTGGGCCACGTGCGGGCCGGCCGGCTAGACTTGCCGCCCGATCGGTGCCCACGTGAGTCCCAGCGTTCGTGCCCCTCTGTCGATCCGGCGCCGGCTGCTCTTCGCATCGGTGGCTGCGCTTGGCGTCTTGACTCTCGTACTGGTCGCCGCGGAGGTCGTGGCCCGTGCTGCGGGATACCAGCCATTCCGGCTCGTCCCCCTCGACATCCTGATCGAGCCGGGCGGGCGGTATCAGCAACGCGACCCCGTTCTCGGGTTCCGCCACCTGCCCGGGCGCTACCGCATCACATTCCCAAACGGCAAAGTGTGGAACCTCCATCATCGGGAAGACACCCTCCGCGCGACCCGCCCGGTCGAGAGCGACGACGGCGCGGCGTACCGCCCGCAGCTGTGGCTCTTCGGCTGCTCGTTCGTACACGGGTGGGGCCTGGAAGACGATGAGACGCTTCCGTGGCAGCTACAGGAACGGCTCACGGAGTTCGACGTCGTCAATTTCGGGGTCGGGGGCTACGGGACCTGGCAATCCTTCCTGCAATACCAGGACGCGCTGCGGACCCGCCGGCCACCGGCGATCGCCGTGCTGGGCTACGCCGGGTTCCACGACGAGCGTAACACGAGATCGCGTCGGTGGCGGCGCGCTACCTACCACTACGACCAGGACGGCGATGCCGCCTACCCCTACCTGCGGTTGGATGCCGACGGTCGTCTCGACCGTCACTTCGACGAAGCTCGCTACACCGAGTTCGCTCTCCTGCGCCGTTCGGCGCTCATGAACCTCGCCGACTCCGCGTACAGCGCCGTCGAAGACCGCCTGCTGGAGAGCCACCGCGTCTCCGAGATGATCATCGACCAGTTCGCCGAGGAGTCGCGCAACCGGAGCATCGTCTTCGCCGTTGTGGGGATCTCCCGCGGACCCCGAACGCGGGCCATGCTCGACTACGCGACCCGCGCGGGTCTCCCTGCCAGCGACATCGCCGCGGACCTCTCCAAGCCCGGCTACGCGATTCTTTACGACGGCCACCCGAGCGCACTGGCGAACCGCGTTCAGGCGGCTCGGCTGGCGAGCTTTCTGCATGTCGTCGACTGGAAGCGAGCCGCGACGCCCTAACCCTGCTTGGACCCGCGTTCGGGCCCAATATAGACTGGTGTCGTGACGCGCCGGCCTCTTGCTCTGATCCTCCTGGCCTCACTCGTAGCCTGCGGCCGCGGACCTTCGCCATTGGCCCGCGATTCCATCGATCTGGTCGAGCGCTTTGACGGTGCGACCACCACCCAGACGACTCGCCTGGTGAATTTCGGATTGAAGGCTGCGCGGCGTCACATGGTGAGCGGCTGGGCCGGACACGCGAGTCGGCTGGACGGCGGAGGACTGGGAACGTGGTCGGTGGGCGACGCCGTCACGATCGACTTCTTCGTCGGCAGTCTCGAGGACCGGGAGCTCACCTTCCGTTGCGCTGCGAGCGGGCCCGTGACGGTCGAGTTCCGGGTCAATGGCTCGCCCTGGCAGGTTCTGGAGCTGGCCCCGTCCCTCACCGAGTACCACCTGCAGCTACCCGCCTCGCTACAGAGACTCGGTTCGAACCGCCTGCGCGTCCTTCACCCGGCCTCCCCTGGCAGTGCCGAGGACGACGAGCGGGTTCTCTGGAACTATCTGCGCCTCGGAAGTGGAGAGCTCGGGAAGCTCCCTCGCCCCGTCGCACGGCGGGACATCGGCACACTCTTCATCCCCTACGGAACGCAGATCGACTACACGATCGAGGTTTCCGAAGACGACGTCCTCGCTTTCGACGAGATTCGCGTCCAAGGCAGCGCAACGGGCCGCCTCCAGGTTGGCCGGACGGGGGAAGGCGGCGAGGAGGTGATCCTGACCGAGGACCTTTCGTCGATCCCGGAGCTTTGGCTTGGATCCGGTGGCCGGCGGCTCTCGCTGTTCGCCATAGCAGGGGAGGACACGTCGGGTGTGAGCTCCGCCGGTGTGGTTCTCTTCTCCCCTCGCATCAGCCATAGGGGCGTCGATGACGCGTCGAGAGACGTCTCGGCGGAGCTGCGCGTAAGCCCCACAGGACCGAACGTCGTCGTCTATCTGATCGACACTCTGAGGCGAGATCACCTGGGCTGCTACGGATACGACCGGAACACGTCGCCGCGAATCGACGCATTCGCCCGAGACGCCTTCCTGTTCGAGAACGCGGAAGCTCAGTCGCCCTGGACCCGACCTTCCGTTGCGTCCCTCTTCACGGGTCTGTGGCCGCAGGTCCACGGAGTGGTACGCGAGCCCGACGCGCTCTCTGACGATGCGGTGACGTTGGCGGAGACCTTTCGCGGGCTCGGGTACCGGACCGCGGCAATCACCGCAAACGGGATGGCCAATCACCTCTTCGGCTTCGCCCAGGGATTCGACTATTTCAAGTACGTCCACATGGTGAGGCCGCCGGACCCGCTGGCCACCTCCGCCGAGGTCAACGCCGCGGTCTTCTCTTGGCTGGCGGATCATGCCCAGGACCAACCATTCTTCCTCTACATCCACACGATCGATCCGCACGGGCCGTACGAGCCGCCGGAGCCCTACCGGGCGCGCTTCGCGGTTGGTGACGACCCGGAGGTGGGCACCCCTCCCTTCATGGTGGATCTCAACGCCGGGAAGCTCCGCCCGGACGCCGAGACCGTCGAGGCGCTGCGCGCACTCTACGACGCCGAGATCGCCTTCAACGACGCGAGCTTCGGGCAGCTGCTGGACGAGCTCTCACGGCGGAGCCTGTACGACCAAAGTCTGATCGTCCTTCTGTCCGACCACGGCGAGGAGTTCCACGAGCACGGGGGCTGGACGCACGGGAAGACGCTGTACGCGGAGCTGCTCGAGATCCCCCTCCTCCTAAAGCTCCCAAACGGGGGAGAAGCGGTGGGACGAGAGGCAGAGAGGTCCAGGGGAGGTGCGGCGGAGCAGGGTCCGCGGCGGATCAGCGCTATGGCCCGCCAGGTAGACGTCGCGCCGACCATCCTTGACGTCATCGGAGCCGAGCTTCCGGCAGGCGTCCAGGGCCGCAGCCTCCTGCCGCTGATGCAGGGCGACGGCAGAGCCGGCGGCGACGCGTGGGTCGACCGCTCCATCGCGCACCTGGACTTCCTGGGGAACGCGGCCGTGAGCCTTGTCGATGGTTCCTGGAAGCTGATCCAGCGCGGCGGAGACCCGGCAGGCTCGCCCGAGCTGTACGATCGCGCGCGCGATCCGCTCGAGCAGCGGGATCTCGCGGCAGAAGAGCCGGCCCTCGTGCGATCGCTGGCGAAGGCCCTGCACGAGGCAGAGACGTCGGCCGGCGACGGTCTCGCTCCCTCGCCGGTGGACCCGGCAGCCGTGGAAAGAATTTCCGAGGAGCTTCGCGCCTTGGGATATCTCTCGCCCGGCAGCGGAGGGGCGGGGACGAGGAATCATTGACATCCGAGTCAATCCAGCCACCCTATGGCGTCAATCCGGCCCCGGCCCGTCGGTTGGGACCCCGCGAGCGGAGACCCCCATGAACTTCGACTTCTCCGAGGACCAGAAGCTCCTCCAGAAGACCGCCAAGGACTACCTCGAGGAGCACTCGCCGCTCACGGTGTGCCGCGAGGTCCTCGAATCGGACGCGCCCTACGCCCGGGACCTGTGGAAGGGCGCGGCCCAGCTGGGCTGGCTCGGCACGGCCATCCCGGAGGAATACGGTGGGGCCGGCTTCGGGTACCTGGAGCTGGCGGTGATCGCCGAGGAGATCGGCCGGGCGCTGGCGCCGATTCCATTTGCGTCGAGTGTCTACCTCGCGAGCGAGGCGCTGCTGCGCTTCGGCTCCGACACGCAGAAGCAGAAGTACCTACCCGAGCTGGCGTCCGGCGAGTGGATCGGAACCTTCGCCGTGGCCGAGCGGCCGGGCCAGAACGGCGCCGAAGGGATCGAGACGAGCTTCGCGGGCGGCGTGCTCTCCGGCACCAAGGTCCCGGTGCTCGACGGCGACGTCGCGAACTTTGCGGTCGTGGTGGCCCGGAGCGGCCACGGGAGCGGGCTCTCGCTGGTGCTGACGGACCTGGACGGAGACGGGGTCGAGCGCGAGGCGATCAAGTCCATCGACCCGAGCCGCTCGACGGCTCGGGTCGTCTTTTCGAAGGCGCCGGCGGAGCTCCTGGGCGAGGACGGCCCCGGAGACGGGGCGGGGCAGACCGACGCACTGCTCGACCGGGCCGCCGTGCTGATGGCCTTCGAGCAGCTCGGCGGCGCGGCGCGCGCCTTCGAGTCGACGCTGGAGTTCACCCAGGGGCGCTATGCGTTCGGCCGCCCCATTGCGTCGTTCCAGGCGATCAAGCACCGCCTGGCCGATCTGTGGTGCGAGATCGAGCTGGCGCGCTCCAACTGCTACTACGGCGCGTGGGCCCTCAGCAACGAGGATTCCGAGCTTGGCATCGCGGCTTGCAACTCGCGGATCTCGTCGAGCCACGCCTTCGACCTGGCTGGCGTGGAGATGATCCAGCTCTATGGCGGTGTCGGGTACACCTGGGAGTACGACTGCCACCTCTTCTATCGGCGGGCCAAGCTCCTGTCCGTGGCTCTCGGCAATCCCGCGAGCTGGAAGGACAAGCTGATCACGCGGCTCCTCGAGTCGCGCGCCGCGGCCGCCAGCGCCGAAGCCCGCAACACGGACGACTGAGCCAAGGAGCGCCCCGAAAAATGGACTTCAACGACACCCCCGAAGAAGCTGCCTTCCGCGCCGAGGCGCGCGCCTGGCTCGAGTCCAACGCCGAGCGCAAGGGTCCCGACGACGCGCCGCCGGATCTCCTGGGCGAGCGCACGGACTCCGAGACCGTCCAGCGCGCCCAGGACTGGCAGAAGAAGAAGGCGGAGGCGTCCTGGGCCTGCCTCACCTGGCCGAAAGAAGTGGGCGGCCGGGGCGCGACCGCGATCCAGAGCGTGATCTGGAAGCAGGAAGAGAGCAAGTTCAGGACGCCGCCCGACATCTTCGGCATCGGCACCGGGATGTGCGGCCCCACCATCATGACCCACGGCAGGGACGAGCAGAAGAAACGCTGGCTCCCCTCGCTGGTCACCGGCGAGGAGATCTGGTGTCAGCTCTTCAGCGAGCCCAGCGCCGGATCGGACCTGGCCGGTCTGCGCACCAGCGCCGTGCGCGACGGCGAAGACTGGACCGTCAATGGCCAGAAGATCTGGACCACCGGCGCCCAATTCTCGGACTGGGGCATCCTGGTGACGCGCAGTGACCCGAACGCCACCAAGCACGCCGGCCTCACCTACTTCGTGGTGGACATGCACTCGCCCGGCGTCGAGATTCGCCCGATCACCCAGATCAACGGCGGCCAGGGCTTCAACGAGGTGTTCTTCAACGACGTGCGCATCCCGGACGCGAACCGGCTGGGCGAGGTGGGAGACGGCTGGCGCGTCGCGATCACCACGCTCATGAACGAGCGCGCCTCGATCGGGGGCGGTGGCGGCGCGGGCAGCGTGAACGAGCTGATGAAGCTCGCCGCCGACACCGAGCTGAACGGCAAGCCCGCCATCGAGGACTCGGCGGTGCGTCAGCGGATCGCCGAGTTCTACGTGCGCTCGAAGGGCCTCCAGTTCACCGGCAACCGCACGCTGACGGCGCTCTCCCGGGGCACCACGCCGGGGCCCGAGGCCAGCCTGGGCAAGCTGGTGGGCGGCAAGCTGATCCAGGACATGGCGGCCTTCGGAATCGAGCTCGAGGGGTTCTGCGGCTCCCTCACGCAGGAGGGCCTGGCGCCCCAGGACGCAACGTGGCAGAACCGCTACCTGGGCATCCCGGGCCTGCGCATCGCGGGCGGGACGGACGAGGTGCTGCGCAACATCATCGCCGAGCGCGTCCTGCGCCTGCCGCCCGAGCAGCGCCTCGACAAGGGCGTGCCGTTCCGGGACGTCCCGACCGGGCCGCCTTCGAAGTAGCCCTAGAAAGTGTGATCCCCGTCGCTCAAGGGGATCCACGGTGGGACCGATCCCGGAACGGGAGGCGGTATCCCGTGAATCCGGAGCGATCGGTTCTCATCCTCGGCGAGCAGAGCGCCTGCACGTCGGCCCTGGCGGAGCGAACGAGGCAGCTCGGCTTCCGGACCGCGCGGGCCAAGACGCCCCAGGACGCCGTACTCCTCGCCGAAGAGCGGGGCTTCCGGTTCGGGGTCGTGCTCGTACAGCCGGACCTGCCGGTGGTCGATCTCGGCCAGGGGCTGGACGCGCTGCGCGCGCGCTGCCAGTCGGGCGACCTCACCGCCGTGGCAGCGGGACCGGTGCCGCTCGGTGAGGAGCGCGAGCAGCTGCACCGCGCGGGCGTCGAGCTCGCTCTCTGGGAGCCCGTGGGCGACCACGCGCTGCGCTTCCAGCTGAACCGGGCCATGGCGGGGCCTCGGCGGAGCCAGCGGGGCGACGAGCGCATTCCCACCGAGTGCAGCGCGGGCGTCTTCGTCGCCGGGCGCCAGAAGTCGGCCACCGTGTACACCCTCTCCCGCGGCGGCAGCTTCCTCGACACGCGCAGGCCCTCCCAGAGGGGGGCCCAGCTCGCGCTCCAGCTCCACCTGCCCGAGGGCGACGTCCGCGTCGCGGCCCGGGTCATCTACACCAACGTCCCCGGCAACCTCCAGCGCGGCCAGCTCCCGTTCGGCATGGCGGTCCGCTTCATCGAGGTGACGGCGGCCTCGAGCATCGCGATCGGGGACTGCATCGACCGGCAGGCGGGCCAGCTCACCGTCTGACCCGGGCGCCTTCCGCTGCGACCGGGGCCCCGGCACCTTCAGCGGCGACCGGGGCCGGCCGATGGAACGGCTGATCCAGTCCCCGGAGGCCCGCCCGTGCGCGCTACTCTCCCCTGCCTGCCCCTCGCCCTCGTGGCCGCCCTCCTGCTCGGGGCCGGCGCCAGCGCGGAGCCCCTGGCCATCGACCACCCGCCGGCCCCGGACAGCACCGCGCGGGCGCCGGTGGCGGCCGACACCGTGTGGCTGCCGACCGAGCCCGGGCGCCGCTGGACGTACGTCTACGAGCGCGAGCGGACCCGGATCGTCGAGGGGAGCGAGGAGGTTCGCGAGACCCTGCGCGGCACGCGCGTGGACCAGGTGATGGGCCCGGCGCCGGAGTTCGGACCGGAGAGCGTGCTGATCGAGTCGCTCCTGCGCGGACAGGTGGAGGGCCAGCCGACCGAGACTGTCGAGCGGCGCAAGAGCTTCGTCGAGGCGAGCGCCGGCAGCCTGCTGGTGCTGGCGCGCGAGGCTCCGAGTCCGCTCGGCGGCGAGCCCGAGCTGGCCCGGTTCGTGCCGCCCCTGGCCCTTCTCCCGCCCGGGCTCGGCGTGGCCCAGGGCAGGAAGTGGCGGGTCGGCGTCGAGGAGGCCTCGGGTCTGCGCTCCGAGGTCCGGGGCGAGATCCTCGGCCTCCAGGACGCTCAGACGCCGGCGGGCCTGTTCGAGAAGTGCCTGGTGGTCCGCTACACCGCCGACATCACGGGCGTCATCGACCTCTACGGCGACCGCATCGAGGTGCGCGAGGGCCGCGGCGTCACCACTGCCTGGTACGCCGCAGGCGTCGGCCAGGTGCTGGCCAAGGAGGAGCTCGACCAGACCCTCGAGCTCTCCAATGGGTCGACCATCCAGGTGCGCGAGCAGATCGAGTTCGCGCTCCGCGAGCTCTGGCTGCCGCGGGAGCCGCCGGCTCCCGCCCCGGAGGCTCCAGCGGACTCCCTCTCGACCCCGTAGCGCCGCGGGCGCACGGCCCGGAACGCTGCCATCCTGCCGGCTTGGCGAGAGCTCACACCCTCGGTATCGATGACGGGCCGTTCGACAAGTTCGCGAGCGCGCGGGTCCCGATCGTCGGCGTCATGATGGAGGGGCCCGACCTGGTGGAGGCGGTGGCCCGCACCGAGTTCGGTGTCGACGGGGACGGCGTGACCGAGTTCCTGGCAGACTGGGTGCGCTCGCTGCGCTTCCATCCAGCGCTCCAGGCGGTCTTCCTGGGCGGCATCACCATCGCGGGGCTGGGCGTGATCGACATCCGGGCGCTGTCGGATCGGCTCGGCGTGCCGGTGCTGGCCGTGAACCGGCGCGATCCGAGCGAGAACCGGGTCGGCGAGGCGCTGGCCGCCGCGGGACTGGAGGAGCGGGCGCCGCTCCTGGAGGCGACGCCGCCGCCCGTGCGCGTCGATGACCACCTGTTCGTCGCCTGCGCGGGAGCGAGTGCCGATGACGCGGTGCGCCTGGTGCGGGCGAGCCGCGCCAAGTCCGAGTTCCCCGAGCCGCTCCGGCTCGCGCACATGATCGCCCGCGCCTATGCCGCGGGCGAGTCGCGCGGCCGCCCCTGAGGTGCGAGACTGCGCCCGCAGAATGGGATTGCGCTCACCATGACTCTCGACAGCAAGGATCGCGCCTCGCTCGACGCGTTCGCCGCCGACCTTCGCGAGCTCCACGGGTCCGCGCTGCGGGCGGTGCTCCTCACCGGCGAGGCCGCGAGCGCCGGGTATCGGCCGCGCCGCTCCCCGCTCTCCACCCTGGTCGTGCTGGACGAGGTCACACCCGCGGCGCTCCGCCGCACGCGACCGCGCCTGCGCCGCTGGAGCCGGCGCCGGATCCCGACGCCGCTGTTCATGGATCCGACCTACATCGCGAGCGCCCTCGACGTCTTCCCCCTCGAGTTCCTCGAGCTGGGCGACCACCACGAGCTGCTGCTCGGGGAGAGCGATCCGCTGGCGGATCTGGAGATCGACCGGGTCCACCTGCGCCTGGAGGTGGAGGAGCAGATGCGCGGCAAGATGCTCCACCTCTGGGAGGCGTACCTCTCGCACGGAAGCTCGAAGCGCGCGCTCCGGCAGCTGCTGCTCGACACGCCGCCCGGCTTCGAGGTGATCCTGCGCGGCCTCCTCCACCTGCGGGCGGACCAGGCCGGGGCGGTCCGGCCCGACGGCCCCGAGGAGCTCCTGACCGCGGTGGAGCAGCGCTTCGGCGTCGAGCTGCCGGTCTTCCGCCGGCTCGAGGCGGTGCGCAGGGGGTGGGGACCGAAGCTCGCGACCGACGAGCTCGAGCCGGTCTTCGAGAGCTACCTCGCCGAGGTCCGCCTGCTGGTCCGGCTGACCGACGCTCGATGACGCGCGCGCGACTCGCGCCGTCGCTTCTCGCCCTGCTCCTCGTCGTCGGGACGCCCGCTCCGGCTCAGGACCTCGCGCCGATCCCTCCGCTCACCGGCCCGGTCGTCGACCAGGCCGGCGTCATCGATCCACGCGCCGCAGCCGCCATCCGGGACCTGGCCGTGGAGCTCGAGCAGAAGACCGGCGCGGAGATGGCGGTGCTGACGCTGCCGACCACGCAGCCCGAGGACGTCTTCAGCTACGGAATGCGCGTGGCCGAGGCGTGGCAGCTCGGGAAGAAGGGGCGGGACGACGGGCTCCTGCTGGTGGTGGCGGTGGAGGACCGCAAGCTCCACATGTTCACGGGCTACGGCCTCGAGGGCATCCTGCCCGACGGGCGCGTGGGCGAGATCCGCGAAACGTATCTCGTCCCGCACTTCCGCCGCGGCGACTTCGGCGCAGGCATCTACGGCGCGCTCCGCGCCACCGCCGAGGTGATCGCCAAAGACGCGGGCGTCGTGCTCTCGGGCGAGCCGATCCGCCGCCCCGCCCGGCGCACGGCTCGCTCCGAGCGGCGGATCAATCCCCTCTTCCTCCTGTTCCTCCTCTTCATGCTGCCGGGGCTCCTCTTCGGCCGCCGCCGGCGCTTGCTCTTCGCGCCGATCTTCTTCGGCGGCGGCCTCGGAATGGGCCGGAGCGGCGGGTTCGGCGGGGGCGGATTCGGCGGTGGAGGCTTCGGCGGTGGATTCGGAGGGGGCGGCGGCTTTGGCGGGGGCGGGGCCGGCGGAGGCTGGTAGCCCCGCTCTGGATTGCGATACTCCTCGGCCCCGGCCAAGAGCCCGATGAAGGGAGAAAGGGAGGACCCATGGTCCGCACGGCGATGATCCTCGCGCTCGCCCTGGCTGCGAGCGGCTGCGGATACAACCAGCTGGTCTCGGAGCGAGAGGGCGTGGACGCCTCCTGGAGCGAGGTGGAGAACCAGCTCCAACGGCGCAACGACCTGGTCCCGAACCTGGTGAGCACGGTGAAGGGATTCGCAGCCCAGGAGAAGGACGTGCTGATCCGGGTGACCGAGGCGCGCAGCCGGGTGGCCGGCGCGGGCACGCCCCAGCAGACCATGGAGGCCTCGAACCAGCTCTCGAGCGCGCTCTCCCGCCTGCTGCTCGTGGTCGAGCGCTACCCGGACCTGAAGTCGAACCAGAACTTCCTGCGCCTTCAGGACGAGCTGGCGGGCACCGAAAACCGGCTCGCCGTGGCGCGCAAGCGCTACAACGATGCGGTTCGGACGTTCAACACCACCGCCAAGAAGTTCCCCACCAACCTGATGGCGGGGCTCTTTGGCTTCTCGGTGCGGGACTACTTCGAGGCGCCCGAATCGGCCCAGGAAGCGCCGGTCGTCGAGTTCTAGATCGCGTGGACGCCACCCGTCTCGGTCCTGAGGAGCGCGCGGCCGCCATCGAACGGATGGCCAGCGAGAGCTTCGACGTGGTCATCGTGGGGGGCGGTGTCACCGGCGCCGGCGCCGCCCTGGACGCGGCGACCCGAGGGCTCTCGGTGGCCTTGCTCGAGCAACGGGACTGGGCGGCCGGCACCTCCAGCCGCTCGAGCAAGCTGATTCACGGCGGGCTCCGCTACCTGGAGCAGCTGGACTTCCGCCTGGTGCGCGAGGCGCTGCGCGAGCAGACCCTGCTGCTCGAGCGGCTCTGCCCGCACCTGGTGCGACCGGTTCCCTTCCTGCTTCCGCTGACCCATCACGTCTGGCAGCGCATCTACGTCGGCGCCGGCATCCTGCTCTACGACTGGCTGGCGGGACGGCGCGCCCTGCCCCGGCACCGCCACCGCTCGCGGCGCGGCGCCCTGCGGCGCTTCCCGGCACTCCGCCCCGACGCCCTGGTCGGCGCCATCGAGTACTACGACGCCCAGGTGGACGACGCGCGACACACCCTGGCGCTGGTCCGGACCGCGGCGCTCCACGGCGCGGTATCCGCCAACAGCACTCGGGTGGTGGACCTGGTGCAGACGGGCAACCGGGTGATCGGCGTGGCGGCGCGCTGCCTCGAATCGGGACGCGAGTTCGAGGTGCGCGGGCGGCGCATCATCAACGCCACCGGGGTCTGGACCGACGAGGTGCAGTCGATGGCGGGGCGCGGACGCATCCAGGTGCGCGCGTCCAAGGGCATCCACCTGGTGGTGCCGCGAGACCGGATCCACGGAGACTCGGGGCTGATCCTGCGCACGTCCAAGAGCGTGCTGTTCGTGATCCCGTGGAAGCTGCACTGGATCATCGGTACCACCGACACGGACTGGAACCTCGACCTCGCCCACCCGGCCGCCAGCCGCTCCAACGTGGAGTACCTGCTCGACACCCTCAACACGGTGCTCTCCCAGCCGCTCCGCCGGGACGACATCGAGGGCGTGTACGCGGGGCTGCGGCCCCTGCTCCACGGGGAGAGCGACGCCACCAGCAAGCTCTCCCGGGAGCACGCGGTGTCCCAGTCGGTCTCGGGTCTGATCAGCGTGGCCGGCGGCAAGTACACCACCTACCGGGTGATGGCAAAGGACGCGATCGACCTGGCCGCGCGGGACATCGAGAAGCGGATTCCGGAGAGCTGTACCCACCGGGTGCCTCTGGTGGGCGCACAGGGCTACGCGGGCTTCTGGAACCGGCGGGAGAGCATCGCCCGCGAGACCGGGCTGCACGTCACCCAGGTGGAGCACCTGCTCACGCGCCACGGGTCGCGTATCACCGAGCTGCTCGACCTGATCCGCGCCCGGCCGGAGCTGGGCGAGCCCATCGAGGGTGCCGACTCCTATCTCCAGGTGGAGGCCTGGTACGCCGCCGCCCACGAGGCGGCGCTGCACCTGGACGACGTGCTCACCCGGCGCACGCGGATCTCCATCGAGACCTTCGACCGGGGAGTGGCCGCGGCGAGACCGGTCGCTCGCCTGATGCAGGAGGTGCTCGGCTGGGACGAGGCCACCGTCGCCCGGGAGATCCAGCACTACGACGCGCGCGTCGCCGCCGAGCGGGAGTCCCAGGAGCAGCCCGACGATCGCACCGCCGACGCCGCGCGCCTGGGCGCGCCGGATGTGCGCATGGGCGGGGCGGGGGGCGGCACCGGCGCAGGCGCGGAAGTCGTTCGGCTGGCCGACCGGGCGAAGGCCCCGTCGGAGTCCTCCTAGCTCCGTCGGGCTAGAAGCCCGCTTGCGGCTTCGGCACGATCACCGGAACCTCGGTCGCCGCGCTCGGGGCACCGACCAGCTCGGCGTCGGGCCGCGCGTCCGGGTCCGCCGCCAGGATCGCAGCCAGCAGCAGACCCACGCCCAGGGCGGCGGCCAGCCAGGGCGTGGCCCAGTGGCTCGACGCCCCGGCGGAGCGGAACCACATGGGCTCGACGGCCGCCGCGTAGGGATCGAAGTAGAACGGAACGGCCGGCACGACCTCGGGCCGAGCGGCAGGGGCGAGCGCGGACTCTTCGGACTCGGCGGTGGTCGTCGGCTCCGCGGGAGCCGTTCCGTTCCGCGCTTGCTCCACTCGCTCGGCGCTGACCTCGGTCTCGCCGCGCAGGTGCGCTTCGCCGAGGACCAGGTGACACAGCGCGTTCACGGCCCGAGGCA
>JAPUKG010000207.1 GCA_027295775.1 Pseudomonadota bacterium | reverse complement strand
CCACGCTAGCTTGATCCGCTGCACGATCTCGTCGAACTCGCTCTCGGTGAGGAGCTCGAGGGCGAGGCATGCCTCCTTGAGAGTGGTGCCGTCCTCCCGGGCTTTGTGAGCGGCGCGGGCGGCCGCGTCGTAGCCGATCTTCGGCGTGAGCGCGGTGACGAGCATGAGCGAGCGCTCGACGGTCTGGGCCAGGTGCGCGCGGTTCGCCTCCAGTCCCTCGACCAGGTGCTCGCGGAACGAGCTGCAACCGTCGGTGAGGAGCCTCGCCGACTGGAGCAGGCCGTAGATCATCACGGGCTTCATCACGTTGAGCTCGAAGTGACCCTGGGACCCGGCGAACGAGACGGCGGTGTCGTTGCCGAGCACCTGGGCCACCACCATGGTGAGGGCCTCACACTGGGTCGGGTTCACCTTGCCCGGCATGATCGACGAGCCGGGCTCGTTCGCGGGGAGCTCGAGCTCGCCGAGGCCGCAGCGCGGACCGGAGCCGGCGAGGCGGATGTCGTTGGCGATCTTGAAGAGCGAGACGGCCAGGCCCTTGAGTGCGCCCGACGCCGCCACCACCGCGTCGTGGGCGGCGAGGGCTGCGAACTTGTTGGGCGCGGAGACGAAGGCCAGGCCGGTGAGCTCGGCCAGCCGCGCGGCGCAGCGATCGCCGAACTCGGGCGGCGCGTTGAGACCGGTGCCGACGGCGGTCCCGCCCAGGGCGAGCTCGTGGAGCGCCGGCAGCGCGGCCTCGATCCGCTCGAGCCCGGCGTCGAGCTGGGCCACGTAGCCTGAGAACTCCTGCCCCAGGGTGACGGGGACCGCGTCCTGGAGGTGCGTGCGCCCGATCTTCACCACGTCGTCGAACGCCGCGCGCTTGCGGTCCAGGGCCGCGCGCAGCTCGCGCACCGCCGGGAGGAGGTCGCGCTCCAGCACGGCGGTTGCAGCCACGTGCATCGCTGTGGGGAAGACATCGTTCGAGGACTGGGAGAGGTTCACGTGGTCGTTCGGGTGGACCGGCTCCTTGCTGCCCAGCTGGCCCCCGGCCAGCTCGATGGCCCGGTTCGCGATCACCTCGTTGGCGTTCATGTTGGACTGGGTGCCGCTGCCCGTCTGCCAGACCCGCAGCGGGAAGTGGTCGTCCAGGTCGCCCCGGGCCACCTCGTCCGCGGCGCTGGCAATCCAGCCGGCGCGCTCCTCGTCGAGGCCGCCGAGCTCCGCGTTGGTCAGGGCAGAGGCCTTCTTGATCCAGCCCAGGGCGTGGACCACCTCGCGCGGCATCCGCTCTTCGCCGATCGCGAAGAACGCGAGAGAGCGCTGGGTCTGCGCGCCCCAGTAGCGGTCGGTGGGTACCTCCACCGTTCCCATGCTGTCCGTCTCCATGCGAGTCCCCGGCATGTGCCCTCCTTGCGACGAAGCGGCGGTCTGCAGCCCGCTTGGAGTATCGCGCGCAGAGCCGCCCTGTGTTACGAATTCCGCCCGGCATGCCCGCGCCGGGCCCCGCTCTGCGACCCCCCGGTCCGTTCAGCGACTCCGGCGGACGCGCTTCACACTCATGGGATGGAAGGCTTGGCCAGCTCAGCCCTCGCAACGTTTCGCACCTACGCGGACCTGACGAAGCCCCGGCTCCTGCCGATGGTGCTGTTTACGGGCATTCCGGTCTTCGGGATGGCGGCCGGCGGGTGGCCCTCCCTGGCCTTCTTGAGCCTCGCAATGCTGGGCATCGCCCTCGCAGCGGCGTCGGCCAACACCCTCAATGCCTATCTGGAACGGGACCTGGACGCGCTCATGGAGCGGACCCGCGAGCGGCCGCTGCCGGCCGGGCGGATCTCCCCCCGGGCGGCACTCGCGTTCGGGCTGGTCCTGGCGGGGGCGTCCACGGCCTTGCTCGGGGTCACGGCCGGTCGTGCGGCCGCGGGTCTCGGCGTGGCCAGCATCCTCTTCTACGTCTTCGTGTATACGATCTGGCTGAAGCCCCGCTCGCCCTGGAACGCGGTTATCGGAGGCGCAGCCGGCGCAGCGGCGCCGCTCATCGCCGATGCCGCGGTGAACGGAAGCGTTGGCCCCGCCGGTCTCGCGCTCTTCGCCATCGTCTTTTTCTGGCAGCCGCCCCACGTCTGGGCCATCGCCCTCTACCGCAAGGCGGACTACGAGGCCGCCAGCATTCCCATGCTGCCCAGCGTGATCGGCGACCAGCCGACGCGCTGGCGCATGCTCTGGTACACGATCGGCCTGATCCCGGTCACGCTCGCGCCCGTCGCGCTGGGTCTGCTCGGCAACGTCTACCTGGCTGTGGCGCTCGGCATGAACGTCTGGTTCGTGGCCGCCGCCATCCAGCTCCTTCGCCAGCGCACCGACGACGCGGCCCGCCGCATGTTCCGCGTGTCCCTGGCCTACCTCTTCTCGCTCTTCCTGGCGATGAACGTGGAGCTCATCGCCGGCTTCTGAGCGCGCCCCCGAGGCCGCCATTCCCGCCGAACGCTCGAGAGCGACCCTCCCCGTCCTGTTCGGCGTCGTCGTCGTCGACCTGATCGGGTTCGGGATCGTGATGCCGGTACTCCCCTTCTACGCCGAGGAGTACGGCGCCAGCGCGACGACGCTGGGACTGCTGCTGGCGGTGTACGCCGCCGCGCAGTTCGTGTTCGCCCCGCTCTGGGGACGGCTCTCGGATCGCATCGGGCGGCGGCGGGTCATGATCCTCACGGTCGCCGGGACCGCGGTCTCGCTCGGGGCGCTGGCGCTCGCCGACACGCTGGCGGGCGTGTTTGCGGCGCGTCTGCTGGCCGGTGTCTTCGCCGCCAACGTGGGCGTGGCCTCCGCCTACATCAGTGACGTCACCGCTGACGACGAGCGCACGCGCTGGATGGGCATGCTGGGCGCCAGCTTCGGCGTGGGCTTCCTGCTCGGGCCGGCGATCGCCTTCGCCCTTGCGCCCTGGGGCTACCGCGCGCCCCTCGTCGCCGCGGCGTGCCTGGCCGCAATCAACGTGCTGCTGGTCGTGGCCGCGCTCCGCGAGCCGGCCCAGCACGCCGGAGGGTCGGCCGGGCGGATGAGCCGGCGCGATGTCCTGCGCGATCCACTCCTGCGGCGATTGTGCGGCGTGAACCTGCTCTTCTCGATCGCGGTCACCCAGCTCGAGACGGTCTTCGCGTTCTTCATGATGGATCGCTTCGACTACGACCTGCGCGAGGTGGCCCTGGTCTTCGCGGGCATGGCGGTGTTGATGGGCGGCATCCAGGGCGGGGGCATGCGCGCCCTGGCGGCGCGCTTCTCCGAGCGGGGGCTGGTCGTGACGGGCAGCATGGTGCTCGGTGCCGCCTTCCTGCTCGTGCCCCAGTCCCCCACGGTCCCGGTCCTGCTCGTGCCGCTGGCGCTGGCCGCCGCCGGGCGCGCGATCCTGCAGCCGTCCCTGCTCAGCCTGACCTCGCTGACGGCCCCGCCCGAGAGCCGCGGTGTCGTGCTGGGGACCTTCCAGTCGGCGGCGTCCCTGGCCCGGGTGGTGGGACCGGTGGCGGCGGGCTGGCTCTACGACCAGACTCAGGCTGCGCCCTTCTGGCTGGCCGGCTGCCTGCTCGCGGTGGTGGCCCTGCTGGGCAGGACCCTGCCGGGCCGCGAGCGGGCGCCGGGAGCCTAGGAGACCCGAGTGGATCTCTCCTTCC
>JAPUKG010000206.1 GCA_027295775.1 Pseudomonadota bacterium | reverse complement strand
GCGATCTCAAGAGACGGTGCAATTTGGTCCGTTCGTGATGGACCTGGATTCCGGAGAACTGCGACGGGACGGCCGCCTGGTGACCCTTCGTCCCATGCCGACTCGTGCCCTGCTGCTGTTCGTGCGGAACCCGGGGCGCCTGGTCTCCCGGGAGGAGCTGCGCCGGGAACTATGGGGTGGGACCGCGGTGGACTGGGGCAATGGCATTCACCAGGCGATCCGACAGGTGCGGCGCGCGCTGGGCGAGCACGGACGTAGCTATCTGGAAAACGTGCCGCGGCGCGGCTACCGGTTCGTGGCCAACGTGAGTGAAGTGGCCACGCTGCCGGGATCGGCGCTGCTCCGCTCCCGCAGCGCCTTCTATGCGGCCGGCGTCGCGACCCCTGTGGTCGGGATCGTCCTGATCCTCGTCTTCTGCGACATGCTTGCTGCCTGACCAGCGATTTCGCCTTTCCACTCGCCACGGTCTATAATCACCTGTCATGGCTCTCAAACCCGGCAGCATGCTCGGCCCCTACGAGATCGAATCGCCGCTCGGCGCCGGCGGGATGGGTGAGGTCTATCGCGCCCGGGACACGCGGCTCGGTCGGACCGTCGCGGTGAAGGTCCTGCCGGAGCACCTGTCGCAGAACCCGGAGATGAGGGCCCGCTTCGAGCGCGAGGCCCGCGCCGCCTCGAGCCTCAATCATTCGCACATCTGCGCGGTCTATGACGTCGGACATCAGGACGGCACGGACTTCCTGGTCATGGAGTTCCTGGAGGGCGAGACGCTGGCCTCGCGACTCCAGAAGGGCGCGCTCTCCGTGGAGGAGACGCTGCTCTACGCCCGGCAGATCGCCGATGCCCTCGACCGGGCGCACCAGAGCGGCCTGGTTCATCGCGACCTCAAGCCCGCCAACATCATGCTGACTCCAGCCGGGGCCAAGGTGCTGGACTTCGGTCTCGCCAAGCTGCGCGGCGTCACGGGCAGTGCCGACTCGTTGACCGCGGCCCCGACGGCGACCAGCCCGCTCACAGCCGCGGGGGCGATCCTCGGTACGTTCCAGTACATGGCGCCGGAGCAGCTGGAGGGGAAGGAGGCCGACGCCCGTAGCGACATCTTCGCGTTCGGCGCCGTGGTCTACGAGATGGTCACCGGGCGCGCGGCGTTCCTGGGCCCGACGCAGGCGATCCTCATTGCATCGATCATCAAGGAAGAGCCGCAGCCGGCGTCGGCGGTGCTGCCGGCGATCCCGCGCGGACTCGACCGGCTGCTGCAAACCTGTCTCGCCAAGGATCCGGCCAAACGACGGCAGTCGATGAAGGACGTTCTCGTCGACCTCGAGTGGCTCGCCGAGGGAGGGGCCTCCTCCGAGCCCGAGAAGCGAGCACCCGTGCTGACGCGCGAACGGCTCGCCTGGCTCGTCGCGGTGATAGTGCTCACGGCGGGAGTGGTCGCTCTGGCGCTGGTGCGGCCCACGGGGGAGGCGCCTCGGCAGGCCGTCCAGGCGACCCTCCTTCCGCCGGAGGGCGGGACCTACGAGAGCTCCGATCCTCTGGCTCTCTCCCCGGACGGCCGGCAGCTGGCCTTTGTGGCCAACGTGGACGGCGAGCGGCTGCTGTGGGTCCGCGATCTCGACACTGCCGCGGTGCGGTCGCTGCCCGGGACCGGCGGCGCCCGGTACCCGTTCTGGTCGCCGGACGGCCGCTGGCTGGCGTTCACCGCCGGTACCAGACTCAGCAAGGTCAACGTCGCCGGCGGTCCGCCCATCCCGATCTGCAACGCGGACACGGGCCGCGGGGGGACCTGGGGACCGGACGGAACCATCCTGTTTCAGCCCAAGTTCAGTGAGCCGCTCTACCGGGTTTCCTCCGGCGGCGGTGAGCCCGAGCAAGTCACCACGCTGGACGAGTCGCGCTTCGATATCGCCCATCGGTGGCCGGAGTTTCTCCCGGATGGCCGGCATTTCCTGTTCTTCGTGGTCAGCACGACGAACCCCCTGGCCAGTGAGCACGCCGGGGTCTTCGTCGGCTCGCTCGACTCGCCGGAGACCAAGCAGGTCCTGCGCGTGGAGTCGCGTGCCGCGTACTCCGACGGACACCTGCTCTTCCGGCGTGGCAGCGCCTTCATGGCCCAGCCGTTCGACCTGGGCCGGCGCGAGCTGAGCGGTGATCCACTGCCGATCTCCAACGATATCCGCGGCGGCGCGATCTCGTGGGGCGGCGCGAATTTCGGCGTGTCCCGCAACGCCTCGCTTGTCTTCCTGACCGGCGGATCGCAGGGCGAGACCGAGCTCCGCTGGGTCGACCGGAAGGGCACTCAACTCCGCACCATGGGAGAGGCCACCACCTACTGGGACCCCCGTATTTCCCCGGACGGTCAGTTCGTGGCCGTGTCGCAGGGCCGCGACGCCGGTGACATCTGGCTCTATGACCTGCAGCGCGATGTGCGGACGAGGTTCAGCTTCGACCAGAGTGATGAGGGGAGTCCGCTCTGGTCACCCGACGGGAAGCGTGTCGCGTTCCACTCCAGCCGGGAAGGCGTCTGGCAGATCCGTGTGCGCGACACCGCGGGCGCCGGCAGCGAGGAGGTGCTGTTCGAATCGAAGAGCCAGATGGACCTGACGGACTGGAGCTCGGATGGCCGGTTCATCTTCTTCACGGCGCTTTCCCGCGACACCGGGTGGGATGTCTGGGTCTACTCCTTCGACGACGGCAGCGCTCGGGCTGTCATCAGTGAGCAAAAGGATCAGTGGCAAGCTCGCCTCTCCCCCGATGGGCGCTGGATCGCCTACGGTTCCGGCGACTCGGGAGAAATTGAGGTCTATGTCCAGGCGTTTCCCGAGTCCAGAGGCCGCTGGATGGTCTCCACCAGAGGTGGCGATTCACCCGTGTGGAGCCGCGACGGGAAGGAGCTATTCTTCAAGTCCACGGATAACCAGCTGATGGCGGTCGACGTCAACGCCGGCGACGCCTTCAAGACCGGCCAGCCGAAGCCCCTCTTCGCGGTCTCACTCAAGGGATCCGTGAACGCGAGCTTCGACGTCTCTCCGGACGGCCAACGGTTTCTCCTCAACGCCCGGGCGGAGACCGAAACGTCGAACCTCGGTGCCACGCTGATCCTCAACTGGCCCGAGGTTCTCCAGCGCTAACGAAGACGGCCTCTAGCGCCCCTGGAGGCGCTGCTGGTAGCGTTGGTAGAGATCGTGGTGCCGGTTGGACAGATCCATCCGCTCGCCGTCGATCCAGACCTGCAGCACCTGGGTGCGGATGTCCAGCGGGTCACCGTCGGTGACCATCAAGGTGGCA
>JAPUKG010000205.1 GCA_027295775.1 Pseudomonadota bacterium | reverse complement strand
GAGCGCGAGCACCAGGGGGAGCTGACCCGAGATCGCCGGGTCGGCGTGGCGCATGAGTCTGTCGAGGGTCTCGATGGCGCGCGTCTTGCGCACCGGGGGCGCCTCGGGCACCCCGGTGTCCACCATGCGCTCGACGATCTGGGTGAGGATCTCGGTTTCAGACCGGGAGAAGAACCGCTCCGGGGAGGCAGCGGCGAGCGTCTCGGCGGATGCGGGCAGGGCGCGCAGACCGGCGCACCACGAGAGCGACGCCGCGAGTCCGCCGCCCAGGAACGCCCGCCGGCCGATCTGGGGCAGCCCGCTCACGCCGCCTTCCGCGCGCCGCGCTCGACGGCGCGACGAATGCCGAGTGGCAGCAGCCCGCGCTCGGGCCGGCGGGGCGCCGCCGCCGCCACGTCGATCCCGCTGTACGTGTTCCAGAACAGGATCGGTCCGCCCGGCGGCTCCGGGCCCCGGGCGAGGAGCGCCGCGAAACACTTCGCGCTGTAGGTCGTCTCGAGCTGGATCCCGTGCTCGGCGGCGCGCGCCAGCGCCTCGCGCGCGGCGTCGGTGGGCGCGCCGTAGCCACCGCCCAGCTGGTCCCGGATCAGCGGGAAGTCGGCCGCTTCGATCGGTACCGCGCGCACGGTCTGCGAGTGGCGGCGGAGCAAGCGCAGGCTCGAGCGGGCGATGGACGCCAGCCGCCGCGGGCTGGGCGGCAGGATGTCGGTCACGAGGACGCCCCGGACCCGGGTCGGCAGCCCCGCCAGCTTGAGGCCCAACACGAGACCGGCGAAGGTGCCGCCGCTCCCCACTGGCAGGAAGACCTCGGCCGGAACGGGAAGCTCGCCGCGGCGGATCTGCTCGGCCAGCTCGAGTCCGGCGGACACGAAGCCGAGCGTGCCCCGTGCGTTGGTTCCGCCGGTGGGCACGAGCTGGGTGCGCTCCCCGCGCAGGGTGGATCGCGCCAGCACCCGGATCACCGCCAGCGCCGCGCCCGGCACGCCCCGGCAGTGGATCTGCTCGGCCCCGTACGCGGCCTGCAGGGTCAGCGACTCCAGCACCTCGTCGGTCACGGGCTGGTCGACCAGCACCAGGGTGGTCTCCAGACCGGCGGCCCGGCCCAGGATGGTCGTCGCCAGACCGTGATGAGTGCCGAGCCCGCCCGTGGTGACGAGCCGTCGCGCGCGCCGGGCCGCCGCCGCGCCGATCACGAACTCGAGCTTGCGCGGCTTGTTCCCGCCGTAGAGGGGACACGAGGCGCCGTCGCACTTCACGAACAGGGCGTCCGCGGGCATGCCCTCGAGCGGAAGGGGGCGAACGGGGGTCGGCCCCGCGACGAAGGGGCGTCGGGGGATGTGTTCGGCGAGCTCGGGAAAGGCGCGAAACAGCGCGGGCTCGGTGTCAGACACGGCCCGCCCATGATAAGGCGGAACCGCCGTGGCCCCTCGGGTCAATCTGATTGCCTTTCCCTCGGGGGTAACGTACCCTGGCCGTCTCCCCGGGGAGCCTCGGGGCCCCGAATCGGACCGAAATCCGGAGCCCGCATGGCCGTCGTCGAGCCCATCGAAAGCGCCGATCCCCAGCGCCGCCGCTTGCGCTATCGGAGCCCGGCGAACCTCGAGCCAATCGGAGAAATCGAGATCCAACCCGCGGCGGAAGTCCGGGCGGCGGTCGAGCGGGCCCGCAAGTCCCAGCCCCAGTGGGCGGCGCTGGGATTCGAGGGGCGCGCCCGCTTCCTCCAGCGCGCGGTGCAGGTCCTGCTCGAGCGCCAGGACGAGTACGTCGACGTCATCGTGCGCGACACGGGCAAGCCCCGCATCGAGGCCCTGGCCGCCGAGATCCTGTCCTCGTGCGATGCGCTCCAGTACTACGCCAAGCGGGCCGAGCGCATCCTGGCCGACCGGACCCTGTCGGTCCATCTGGTGAAGAGCAAGAAGCTCAAGGTGGTCTACAAGCCCGTGGGCGTCGTCGGGATCATCACGCCCTGGAACTACCCGTTCATCCTGTCCCTGAACCCCACCGCCCAGGCGCTGATGGCCGGCAACACGGTGGTGCTCAAGCCGTCGGAGGTGACGCCCTTCTCGGGCGCGCTGCTGCGGGACCTGTTCGAGGCCGCGGGACTGCCCGAGGGGGTCTTCGACCTGGTCCAGGGCGACGCGGAGACGGGCGCGGCACTGGTCGAGTCCGACGTCGACAAGATCTCGTTCACGGGCTCGGTGCGCACCGGGCGAAGGGTCGCCGAGACCTGCGGGCGGCTGCTCAAGCCCTGCACCCTGGAGCTCGGCGGCAAGGATCCGATGATCGTGTGCGCGGACGCGGACCTCGAGCGCGCGGCGAATGGCGCCGTCTACGGGGCGTTCGTCAACTCGGGTCAGGTGTGCATGTCCACCGAGCGGGTCTACGTGGTGGATTCGGTGGCCGACGAGTTCATCGGCAAGGTGATCGAGAAGACCGCGGCCCTGCGCCAGGGGGCCGAGGGCGAGTTCGAGCTCGGTCCGATCATCTGGCCACCCCAGCTCGAGGTGATCGAACGCCATGTGAAGGACGCCGTGGACCACGGCGCCGTGGTGCGCACCGGCGGCCGCCGCAACCCCGACGAGCCGGGTTTCTTCTTCGAGCCGACGGTACTGACCGAGGTGACCCAGGACATGGAGGTCATGCGCGACGAGACCTTCGGTCCGGTGCTCCCGATCATGCGCGTGCCGGACGAGGCCGAGGCGGTGCGGCTGGCAAACGATTCGTCCTACGGACTGAACGCCAGCGTCTGGACTCGCGACAAGCACAAGGGCACCGAGCTGGCGAAGGCCATCGAATCCGGCTGCGCCGTGGTCAACGACTGCATGATCAGCTACGGCCTCACCGAGTCGCCTTTCGGGGGCGTGAAGGAGAGCGGCATCGGCCGCGTCAACGGCGAGCTGGGCCTCAAGAGCTATTGCCACACGCAGTCGATCGTGATCGACCGCTTCGGGGGCAAGAGCGAGTCCATGTGGTTCCCCTACTCCCTGAAGAAGCTCAATCTGATAAAGAGGATGATGCGCTTCATCTGGGGGACGCCTCTGGGGCGGCTACTGTCCTGAGGCGATGGCGAGGGTGCGTATGATCGAGACGATTCTGATTGCAACGGACGGATCCGAGGCGGCGAGCGCCGCAGAGCGCTTCGGCCTCTCGCTGGCGTCGAGGCTCAAGGCCCGCGCGTCCGGATTCACGGTGGTGGAGGATGCGGACGTCCGCGCGCCCAAGGACGACGGCCTGACCCTCCCTCCCTTTCCCGAGAGCGACGTGGCCGCCTACCACCGGCCGCGCGCCGAAGCGGCGGCGCGGCGCTTCACGGAGCGGGCGCGCAGCGAGGGGCTCGAGGCGGCCTGTGAGACCGCCCAGGGCGTGGCGGACGATCGGATCGTCGAGAAGGGCCAGGGCGTCGACCTCCTCGTGATCGGTCGGGACGGCAAGGGCGCGCAGGCGCGCAGCGCGTTGATCGGCTCGACGGTGGAGGGCGTGATCCGCAAGACGACCAAGGCCGTTCTCGTCGTGCCGGCGGGCTGCGCGCTGCAGGGGCCGGTCGTGCTCGGCTTCGACGGATCTCCGGGCTCGCGCATCGCGGCCAATCTCGCCGTGGAGGTCGCGGGTACGCTGGGCGAGTCCCTGCACGTCTTCGTCGACTCCAAGGACAAGGGCCGCGCGGTGGCCCGCTTCGAGGAGGTGCGTAGGCTCGTGGGCGGGCTCGCGGTGCCCGTGCGCGAGGCGTCGTCCACCCTGGGCCGCCCCGACGTCAAGCTGGTGGATACGGCGCGCGAGACCCGCGGCTCGCTGATCGTGATGGGCGCCTTCGGGCGCAATCGCATCACCGACTACTTCCTCGGGAGCAACGCCGCAGCGGTCGTCCGCACGTCGCCCGTCGCGGTGCTCCTCGCGCGCTAGTCACCGTGCCCCCCGCGCCGACACCCACCCGCCTGTCGGAGCTGGCCTCCGAACTCGGACGACAGGTTCGGGGCGACGGGAGCTTCCGGGTCGCCGGGCTCGCGCCGCTGGAGAGCGCCGGCCCGCACGATCTCTCGTTCGTGCGCTCGGCCGACCACGCTTCGGCCGCCGCCGCGAGCGGTGCCGGCGCGTTCGTCGCGCCCGACGGGGTGGACTGCGGAGCGCGCCCGGTCATCGTCTCACCGCAGCCGGCCCTCGACTTCGCAAGGGTGGCAGAGCGTCTGTTTCCCCGCCCGGTGCCGCCTCGGGGCGCGCATCCCCAGGCTCTGGTCGCGCCCGACGCCAAGCTCGATTCCACCGCCTCGATCGGCGCGGGCGCCGTGGTGGGCGCGGGGGTCCGGGTGGGCGCCCGTACCGTGGTCCACGCCAACGCCACCCTCTATCCCGACGTCGAGGTGGGTGCAGACTGCGAGATCCACGCGGGCGTGGTGCTCCGCGAGGGAACGCGAGTCGGCGATCGGGTCCGCCTGCACCCCGGCGTCGTGATCGGCGGTGACGGATTCGGCTACGTCTCGGACGAGCACGGCGAGCTCTACAAGGTGCCCCAGGTGGGGCGCGTGGTGATCGAGGACGACGTGGAGATCGGTGCCAACACCACCGTGGATCGCGCCACCCTCGCCGAGACCCGGATCCGGCGCGGGGCCAAGATCGACAACCTGGTGCAGGTGGCGCACAACTGCGACATCGGCGAGGGCGCGGTGGTGGTGGGCCAGACCGGGCTGTCGGGCGGCACCGTGATCGGACGCCGGGCCGCGTTGATGGCGCAGGTCGGCTCCGCCGGCCACCTGCGCGTGGGGGACGGCGCCTTCGTCGGCGCCCGCGCCGGTCTGCACAAGGACGTGGCGGACGGCGCGCGGGTCTGGGGCTCGCCCCAGATGGAGGAGCGCGCCTGGCACCGCTCGGTGGCGGCGCTGGCCCGGCTGCCCGACGCGCTGCGCCGTCTCCGCGCCGTCGAGCGCGCACTGGGCCTGCGTCGCGAGAAGCCCACTCCGGGATCCGACGGCGCGGAATCCGACGGCGAATCATGACCCTGACGCGGCTCTCTCTCGTCGAGATCCGCGGCCGTTTCGAGGTGCTCGCTCGGGAGGGCGGCGCCCCCGCGCTGCGTCGACTGCGCGCCGCCCTGCGCGGCGATCCGCGTGCGGGCGCCCGGGCCGTGGCCGAGGCGTGCTCTCGGGTCCTCGATCAGCGCCAGCGCGAGCGGCGGCGCGTGCGCAGGCTGTTCGCGTTGCGCCGCCGGCTTCACCGCGCTGGCCTGCGCCTGGTGGCTGGCGTAGACGAGGTGGGCGTGGGTCCGCTGGCCGGTCCCGTGGTGGCGGCGGCGGTGGTGCTCCCCGAGCGTGTGGAGCTCCCGGGTCTCGACGACTCCAAACGGCTCTCCCGCGCGGCGCGCGAGCGGCTCGACACCGCGATCCGCGCCCAGGCCCTGGGCGTCGGCGTGGGCGTGGTCGAGCCTGCCGAGATCGACCGCATCAACATCTACCGGGCGAGCCTCGAGGCCATGCGCCTTGCAGTGCGTGCCCTGCCGCACTCGCCCGACCACCTGGTCGTCGACGCCCGGACCGTTCCGGGCGTACCGATGCCCCAGACGCCGCTTCCCGGCGCGGACCGCAGCGATGGATCGGTCGCCGCCGCATCGATCGTGGCCAAGGTGTATCGCGACGCCCTACTGCGTCGGCTGGACGGCGCGTATCCCGGCTACGACCTGGCGCGCAACAAGGGCTACCCGACGGCGCAGCACGTGGCCGCGCTCCGCGCGCTGGGTCCGAGCCCCGTGCACCGCCGCTCCTTCGCTCCCGTCGCGGCGCTCCTCGAAGCGTGAGCGGCGCGGCTCCGACCACAACCGCGTCTCCGCGCCTGCGTCTGCGCGAGGAGCCGGAGGACTTCGTTGTCGACGAGATCGCCGCCTACGCGCCGACGGGCGAGGGCGAGCA
>JAPUKG010000204.1 GCA_027295775.1 Pseudomonadota bacterium | reverse complement strand
TTCGCCCTCGGCATCGCGGTGGTGAGCGTGGGCGGCGTGTTGATCTTCGCCTTCACCCGGCAGGTCTTTCATCCCGCCGCCCGCTGGGCCCGGATGGCGGTCACTCACGCGGTCCTCGTGCACGCGGTGGTGGCGGTGGGCCTGATCCGGGCCTCGTCGCGCGGCACCACCCTGCCCGAGATCCTGACCCACACGCGGCCCTGGGCCTGCGCCCTGGTCGGCGTGCTGAGCCTCGCCTTCGCGTGGGCCGCGGTCGCCGCGTTCCGCTACTTCGCCATGCAGCGGCGCAAGCTGGCGCTCGGCCTGGCGGACCCCGTGGTGACCAACCGCTTCCTGCTCTGGGGCCTGGCCAACGGCGCGATCTCGCTTCTCTGCGCGACCCTCATCTTGTGTCTGATGGCGAAGATGGTGATCCTGCGCGACCCGCTTCCCCTCACGATCATCGGAGCCGTCGGCGTCCCCGCCAGCGCTGCCTGGTACCTGACCTTCTTCCCACCGGCCCGCTACGTCGAGAGCATCCGGCGCCGCGCCGCGGCTGCCTCCGCCGCGACCCGCTAGCGCGCTCGTCAGCGGGTGACGCTGGGGTGTCGACGTGTCGAAGGCGCGCCCCCCCACCCGGAGCATCAGTAGCGCAGGAAGATCGCGTATCCCACGGTGGTGTTGATGTACGGGAAGCCGTGCTTCGAGGCGAACGCATCGACGGCCCGCTTCGCGCCGAGGTACTGGGACGAGTCGATGTCGTCGACCGCGATCGCGCCCGGGTGGGTGAGCCGCGGGTAGAAATACTCGAGCGACGCCAGGATCGGCTCGTACAGGTCGAGGTCGATGTGGACGAAGGAGTACGGCCGGTCTCCGGCCGCCGCGAAGCTCTCGGGGATCCAACCCGGGTGGTAGGTGATGAACGGGAATTCGCGCAGGTTCTCCCGAACCCGCTCCAGCGGGATCGAGAAGCGGCCCTCGAGTTCCAGCGGTCGGTCTGGATCGAGATCCGCCGGGACGGGCGCGCTGAGGCCGCCCTCGAAGGAGTCGAAGATCTCGAAGCCCACGTGGGCGTGTCCGGCGTCGCGCAGGTACTCGGCGATCAGGGTGGCGGAGACCCCATTCTTGCAGCCGCACTCGGCAACGGCCCCGGTGAGCGGGAGGGAGCGCAGGAACTCCAGCATCGCGAAGCGTCGCCGCGGCTTTCGCGTCTTGCGCAATCGCTTCCCGTCGAGCCGCTCCGACAGCACGCGGAAGTGCTCCAGGAAGGCCTCGCCGTCCTTCCAGCGCTCGCCCCGGATGGAGTCCGCTTCCTTCGGAATCAGGCGGCCTCGAACAGCGACGCGAAGCCCTGGCCGCCGCCGACGCACATGGTGACGATCCCGTAGCGCTTGCCCTGGCGCTTCAGGTTGCGCAGGAGCAGGCCGGTGAGTCGGGAACCGGTCATGCCGTAGGGGTGGCCGATGGCGATCGAGCCGCCGCAGGGGTTGAGCTTCTCGTCCGGGATCTTCAGCTCGCGCTGGCAGTACAGGAGCTGGGAGGCGAAGGCCTCGTTGAGCTCCACCAGGTCGATGTCGTCGATGGTGAGTCCCTGGCGCTTCAGCAGCTTCGGCACCGCGAAGACCGGGCCAATGCCCATCTCCTCGGGGCCGCAGCCGGCGACCGCCGAGCCCCGGTAGTACCCGAGCGGCTCGACGCCGAGCTGCTTTGCCTTCTCGGCGCTCATCAGGAGCGTCGCCGACGCGCCGTCCGACAGCTGGGAGGCGTTGCCCGCGGTCACCGTGCCGCCTTCTTCGGCGGACTTGAATACGGGCTTCAGCTTGGCCAGTCCTTCGAGGGTCGTACTCGGGCGGTTGCACTCGTCCCGGTCGACCACCGCGTCCTCTTCGTAGTCGTCGCCGTCCTTCACGATGACCTTGCGGCGCACCTTCATGGGGACGATCTCTTCGGCCACCCAGCCCTTCTCCACGGCGGCGGCGTAGCGCTGCTGGCTCTTCAGCGCGTACTCATCCTGCTCCTCGCGCGAGATCTTGTAACGCTCCGCCACGATCTCGGCGGTCATGCCCATCGGGAAGTAGAGGCCCGGGAAGCGCTCGCGGGCGGCGGTGTTGGCGAGCCGGTGCGTGTTCTGGGTCCCGTCGGTCATCATCGTGATCGTCTCGCAGCCCGCGCCGATGGCCACGTCGGCCCCCTCGTTCAGGATGTAGTTGGCAGCCATCATCACGGCCTGCGAGCCCGACGAGCAGAAGCGGTTCACCGTGGAGCCCGCCACCTCCTTGGGGAAGCCCGCCGCCGCGGCGGCGATGCGGCCCATGTTCATGCCCTGGCAGCCTTCCGGGAACCCCGTGCCCACGATGACGTCGTCGATCTCGGCCGGATCGAGGTTGGGAACGCGCTCGGCCACGGACCGGAGCGCGTGCGCCGTGAAGTCCACGGGCTCGGTCATGTTGAACGAGCCGCGGTGCGACTTGGGAAGTCCGGTGCGGATGCTGTCGACGATGACGGCTTCGCGAGCCATTGCGAGATCCTCCTGCGCGTGGCCTGGCTGGATTCGAGGGGCGCCAGCATAGCGCGGGAGTTGGGCCACGCGTGTCGCACGGCCCCGGAACCCCGCGGGAACCCGCCCGCCAGGCGCTGCTCTGCAGCGAAGTTCCTCCCACCTTCGGGACGCGCGGTCGTACACTTGGGCCGATTCCGAGCCGAACGCGAGTCGAACGCAGACGCGAGTCGAACGCGAGCGCGGAGGGCCACACATGCCGGTGCGACGGTGGATCTTCCTCATGCTCTTGCTCCTCGGTGGAGTCCTGCTCGCCGGGCTTGCGCCCGGCTGCGGAAGCGGCGACTCGCTTCCTGGCGTCTCGGC
>JAPUKG010000203.1 GCA_027295775.1 Pseudomonadota bacterium | reverse complement strand
GAGGAGCAAGAGCCGTGCCAGCCGTCAGAGGCCGCTCAGGGCGCCCTCTGACGCGGAGCGCCCTCTCGTTGGGCATCCGAACGCCGGGGATTGCTCGGTTCCTGAGCAGCGGGGCGGATCCGGCCAGCCGCGGCGTCAGCGGCGCAGGCTCGGCGTCTTGATCCCGCGTGTCTCCTCGCCGAAGAAGTGACTGTCGGCCTGCGCCAGGAAGGCGGCCAGGCTCACGCCGTCTTCGCCGTCATGGGTCGCGTCGAGCAGGGCCACGTCCTCCATGCGGTCCGGCCGGAAGCTCCGGTAGTCGCGGCGCAGCTCGCACCAGGTGGCGAGGGTCCACTTGTTGCCCCAGAAGTAGAGGGCGAGGGGGCGCACGTCGCGTTCGCTGCGCGCGCCGTCCTCGCGCGTGTAGGCGAAGTGGATCAGACGCTGCTCGCTGATCGCGCGGCGCACCAGGCCCATGTGCTGGGCCATCCGCGCCGCGCTCTCGAAGGCGGGCGCGAAGAGCGGGGTGTCGAGCAGGGCGGGGCGGAGCGCCTCGGGGATCACCGCTTCGATCTTGGTCATGGCGCTGCCGATGGCCGAGGCGAGCTCGGCGTCGCCCCACGCGGCCACGAAGCGGGCGCCCAGGGCGAGGCCCTCGAGCTCCTCGGTGGTGAAGGTGAGCGGTGCCAGCTCGTAGTCGCGGTCGAGTGCGTAGCCCACGCCCGCCTCGCCGCGGATCCGCACCCCCGAGTACTGGAGGTCTCGCACGTCGCGATAGACCGTGCGGACCGACACGCCGAGCGCCTCCCCCAGCTCCCGCCCGGTCGCGAAGCGCCGGGTGCGCAGGGTCTGCACGAGCTGGAAGAGGCGATCGGCGCGCCTCATCGGCCTGACGGGGACCCCGTCAGCTCGCCGTAGAAGCTGCGTAGCTTGTCAGCATGCTTGCCCAGAACCTCGAACCAGACCACCGGATTCGCCATCGTCGAGGTCTCCTCGATGAAGTGAACTCCCCATTTGTTCGGGGATTTGCCTCGTTCCTTGCCGAGCATCTTAGCCAGGGGCTGCTGCCATCCTGGTGTCAGGAGAATGGCCGGAAGTACGCGATTCGAGGACCCCGGGTTGTCTAAGTATATGACATACACTACATAGTAGACGTGAGAACCGCTCTCTCCCGGGACGCCATCCTGGACGCCAGCCTGCGCATCGCCCGCCGCGACGATCTGGCCCGGCTGACCATGAAGAAGCTCGCCGACGAGCTGGACGTCACGCCCATGGCGATCTACCGGCACTTCCAGAACAAGGCGGAGCTCTTGGACGGCGTGCTCGACCGGTTCGTCGCAGCGTCGGCGACCACCCGGCCCGCGCGCAGCGCGGCGGCGTCGGACTGGCGCGCGTGGCTGCGGCTCACCTTCGGCGCCATGCGGCGCGCGTTGCTCGAGACGCCCGGGGTGATGCCCTTCCTCGGAACGTCCTACCGGCTCGGGCCCGGCGCCCTGGAGGTGCTGGAAGAGTCCCTGGACGTGTTGCGCGAGGCGGGTCTCGACCGGCGCTCGGCGGTGGAAGCCTTCCTCAGTTTGATGAGCTTCACCCTCGGCGCCGTGGGCCTCGAGGCGGCCTGGCGGCGCGACGAGCGGGAGCTCGATCCGGGCCCCGACGAGCGCTTGCGACAATGGCGCCTGCGGATCGAGTCCAACTCCAGCACCCGGTACCCGAACGTGGTCGGCGCCGCGCACGAGCTCGCCGCTGTCACCGGGGCATTCCCGTTCGAGCGCGGTCTCGAGCGGATCATCGACAGCCTGGAGCGCGAGCAGGCGAAAAACGAGAGAGGAACCCATGCGAACCCAGCTCTGTGAACAGCTCGGCATCGAGTTTCCCATCTTTGCCTTTACCCACTGCCGTGACGTGGTGGCGGCGGTGAGCCAGGCCGGTGGCTTCGGCGTACTCGGCGCCGTCGGCTTCAGTCCCGAGCAGCTCGAGATCGAGTGCAAGTGGATCGACGAGCACGTGGGGGACCACCCTTACGGAATCGACATCGTGATCCCCGGCAAGTACGAGGGGATGGGCGAGCTCGACCCGGTGAAGCTCGAGGAGCAGCTCCGCGCCGCGATCCCCGTGCAGCACCGGGAGTTTGCCGCCAAGCTCCTCGCTGACCACGGCGTCCCCGAGCTCTCGCCCGAAGAGAAGCACCACGAGCTCCTGGGCTGGACCGCGGCCACGGCCGCACCCCAGGTCGAGGTGGCGCTCCAGCACGAGAAGGTGCGGCTGATCGCCAACGCGCTCGGAACCCCACCCGAGGACGTGATCGAGAAGATCCACGCCAGCGGCCGCATGGTGGCGGCGCTGTGCGGCCGGCCCCACCAGGCCGCCGCCCACAAGCGGGCCGGGGTGGACATCATCATCGCTCAGGGCACCGAGGGCGGTGGCCACACCGGCGACATCGGCAGCGTCGTGCTCTGGCCCCAGGCCGTGCAGGCCGCGGCACCCACGCCGGTCCTGGCCGCCGGCGGCATCGGCAGCGGCATGCAGATGGCCGCGGCGCTGGCCCTTGGCGCTCAGGGTGTCTGGACAGGCTCCATCTGGCTCACTGTCGAGGAGGCCGAGGCGCCGCCGGAGCAGATGGACAGCTATCTGGTCGCCACCAGCAACGACACCGTGCGCTCGCGCTCCTGGACCGGCAAGCCGTGCCGCATGCTGAAGAACGAGTGGACCGAAGCGTGGGAAGGGGAGGACACCCCGGATCCCCTGGGCATGCCGCTCCAGGGGATGGTCACCATGGACGCCGTCCAGCGCACCCACCGCTACGCCAAGAGCGCGCAGAAGGTGGCGTTCAACCCGGTCGGTCAGGTGGTCGGCACCATGAACGAGGTGCTCTCGGTCCGCGAGCTGATCATGAAGATGGTCGAGGAGTACCTGGAGGCGGTGGAGCGGCTGGAGTCGCTGGCGCCCGCCGACTGAGCCCCTTCGGCCGGCTTGCCGGTGCGGTAACCCTCTGTTCTCCACGAGGAGGGCCGGGTGGTTCTGCGCACCGCATTCGTTCTCTCTCCGGCGGGCCTCTTGCTGGTCTCGCTCTTGCTGGTCTCGGGCGGGGCGAGCGCGCATCCTCTGGCGCCGGCGCTGCTCGAGATCCGCGAGCTCGGCGACGGGCGGGCAGAGGTGCGCTGGCGCACCTCGCTGGTGGCGGTGCGCGGCGCGCACCGCGCACCGGTGCTTCCCGCCGAGTGCCAGTTTCCGGCCGAGCCCGCGGTGCGCCGCGATGCCCAGGGCGTCACCGTCAGCTGGCGGGTCGACTGTGGACCGGGTGGATGGAGCGGCCGCACCGTCGCGGTCGAGGGCCTCGAGTCGAGCGGAGCGGATGCAGTCCTGCGGGTCCGGCTCGCCGACGGTCGGGCGTTCGACCGCCTGCTGCGCGCAGACGCGCCCGGCTTCCGCATCCCGTTTCCCGGCGCGGCGCCGCCGGCCGGCTCGATCGGCCTCTCCTACCTGCGCCTCGGCGCGCAGCACATCCTGACCGGGCCCGACCATCTGCTCTTCGTGCTCGGATTGCTGCTCCTGGTGCGGGGAGCGCGCGCGCTGCTGGCGACGGTCACCGCCTTCACGCTGGGCCACAGCGCGACCCTCTCCCTGGCGGTCCTCGGTCTGGTGAACGTGCCCCCGCGGCCCATCGAGCTCGCGATCGCCGCGAGCGTATTCTTCCTGGCGGTGGAGCTGGCGCGGCCGCAGCGGGGGCGGCTCGGCCGGCGTCCCTGGCTCCTGGCCGCGCTCTTCGGGCTCCTCCACGGCCTTGGCTTCGCCGGCGCCCTGGCCCAGGTGGGACTGCCGCCGGAGGAGATCCCGCTGGCCCTGTTCTCCTTCAACGCCGGCATCGAGCTCGGCCAGGTGGCGTTCGTCGCGGCCGTGCTCGGGGTCCGAGCCGGCCTGGTGGCGTTCCCGGTGGAGATCCCGGCCTGGGGCCGCCGGGTCCCGGTCTACGCCATGGGCTCTCTGGCGGCCTTCTGGTGCCTGGAGCGGGCGGCGGAGTGGGGTCTCTAGGACTCCGCAGCGTGTCAAGGCCGCTGGGTTTCCTCCTGGGGGCGGGAGGGGGTCATCGCGCTCCGGGCCTCTCATCGGGTGGCAAAGCGAGGCTTGAAGCGGTTTACGCGAAGCGCTTCGCGCCATGGAGCGAAACCGCCTTCCGTCGAGGGTCAGTGCCACAGAGGCAACGGGTGGCCATGGTAGGTGCAGACTGGGCCCGATGCGGCAAGGGAGCGTGCACGGCAGTGGTGGAGACCCCGGGGTAGAAACGCGACCGCGCAGCGAGCCCACCCGAGGCTTTGCCTCGGGTGAGGCGAGCGAAGTTCAGAAGGCTGGCGCGAAGACGACGACGCCCAACGTGGGGTCCCGGTATTGCGGGGTCCAGTGCGGCGATGGCGGGCCGCAGCCGGGGTGGTCGCGCAGCCAGTCCTGCTCGACGACGATGGCGCGCACGCCGCGCCGTCCCAGCCCAGCGTAGGCCCGCGCGTCCGGGCAACCGACCAGGCGCTTCATGAGCCGCCGGGTCTCCATGGGGAAGTAGCTCGAGTAGCCGTTCACCATGGGGCGTCCGTGCCAGGCGGTGGCGTACATCCATCGCGTCACGGGCTCGAGGGCGTGGACGAAGGGCTGCTCGGGCATGGGCAGGTGGAGGAGGGCATCGCCCGGACCGAGGTGGGCGTCGATCCAGCCGGCGAAGTCCGCGTAGTCGGCGCGGTGGGGGACGTCCGCCAGGCGCTGGCGGCCGGGCGGCATCTCGAACACGCACAGCAGACCGAGCGCCGCGATGGCCGCGGCGAGACCGCGCCGGCCCGCGGACGAGCCGACGTCGGCCGCGCGCCGCGCGGCCAGGTCGAGGGCCACGCATGCGAGCAGCACCGCGACGATCTGGGTGAGGGCGCCCGCGCGCCAGAGGCTGCGCGCCTGGGCGAGTCCGGGAATCGCGTCCTGGACGGACGCGTAGGGATTCCAGCCGGCGATCTCGAGGTGCGGCGCCATGGACAGCGCCAGGCCCGCGACACCGACGGTGGCCAGGAAGGTGAGCCAGCACCGGTCGCGCCGCGCCCGCCAGGCCCAGACACAGCCCAGCAGTGCCAGCAGCGTTCGCGCCGTCCCGGGGAAGAGCGGCATGGCTTCGGGGTCAGGCGTGTGGCGGAGCGGCGGCGGCATCAGCACGTCGCGCCACGGGGTGCTGATCCAGGCGGCGGGCGTGGCTGCGCCCTGCTGGGCGCGGTCGAGGCTGCGCACGAACTCGTGCTCGCGAGCGGCCGAGAGCTGGGTCCAGGCCACGGGTCCCGCGAGGCTGACGGCGACTCCACCCGCCGCGACGAGCGCGCGCAGCAGCTCGCGATCCGCCAGCCGCCTTCCGAACAGGAGCGCCCCAGCCGGGACCACGATCAGGAGCGCAAACAGCGCGTAGTGCGCGCACAGCAGCGAGGTGGCCGCGGCCGCCAGTCCGAGGCGGACACCTCCCCGCGTGCTCGGCTCTCGAAACAGGGAGCGAATCGCCCACAGCATCCACAGCCATCCCCACACCGGGACGAGGGTGAGGACGCCGATCTCGTAATGGACGTAGGGGAGCATCAGGATCATCGCTCCGCCGAGGCCGGCGAGCGCCGGCCGCACGCGCATCGCGCGCAGCAGGGCGAAGGCGAACCCTCCGTTCGCGACGAGGAAAACCAGCAGGAGCCCGTTGTGCGCCAGCGCGGGCGATACGCCCAGCCAGAACAGGGGGGCGGTGGCCAGGCCGCCGAGCAGCACGGTCTCGGAGAACGCGAAGCTCCCGGCGATCGGGTGGAAGATGGGCGCGTTCCACAGACCCGACAGGCCCGCGGCCAGCCGATCCGCCGTCCACCAGAGGGACCAGGCCGACGACAGGGGAACGGTGGCGGATCCGCCCGTGCCCATGGGCAGGGAGTCGGCCAGGCGGGTCGCCAGGGGCCACGTCGCCCAGACCGAGAGCGCGGTGTAGGCCGCCAGCACGAGGGCGACCAGTCCGGCCGGGCCGAGGCGCGGCGAGCGGAGATGCGGAGAGCCCATGCGTCCGGCGGCGACTCTAACACGGTCCATCCGACGGGCCGTCTTGCGCGGTCCCGCTGGCCGCAGCCTCTCGCAGGCGCTGCACGGGCGCTCGACCCGACTACAATGACGCGCGAGAGTTGCGCTCCAGGCGCGGCTCCGCGCGCCCGAAACGGAGAGACGATGGCGTCGACCACCACCGCGATCCATGGCATGGCCCCCGCCCCGACCCCCGGCGAGATCGCGCGGGTCTGGGTGCTGCACCTGACCGCGCTCTACATTCCGGGGCTCACGCTCGCGTTCCTGTGGACCGGCCCCCACCGCTGGTACTGGGCCGCGTTCTTCATGGTGCCGCTCGCCATCGCGCACCACATTGATTGCAGCTCCCGCCTGGAGCAGCGGCAGCCGCGGGAATCGATGCCGGCCTGGCCCTTCGACGGCCTGGTCTACCTGTTGGCGGCCCTCCAGATCTGGATCGTCGCCGAGACGGTGCTGCTCTTCACCGTCCAGGGGATCTTCTCCGTCGACATGGTGATGGTGTTCCTGGTGGTGGGCGGCAGCTCGGGCTTCTCCATCATCACTGCCCACGAGCTGATCCACCGGCCGGGGAAGGCCGACCAGCTCCTCGGGCGGCTGCTCCTGTGTACGGTTCTCTACGAACACTTCTACACCGAGCACCTGCGCGGTCACCACGTGCGCGTGGGCACGCCCGCGGATCCCGCCACCGCCCGCTTCGGCGAGAGCTACGAGGCCTTCTTCCGCCGCACGGCCCCGGCCCAGTTCCGGAGCGCGTGGCAGCTCGAGAAGCGGAGGCTCGGCGATCCCGACATGCAGCTCTGGGATCGGCGGATGCTGCGCAACCGGATCCTCCACGGGCTGGCCGTAGAGTGGGGTCTGGTGGTCGCGGTCTTCGCCGCGTTCGGGCTGGCGCCGACGGCGGCCTTCCTGCTCCAGGCCTATGTGGCCGTGCGGCTCCTGGAGGCGGTCAACTACTTCGAGCACTGGGGCCTGCTGCACGCCGGCCGCCGGGTCCGGCTCGCCGACTCATGGGACACGCACTCCGCCTTTACCTACTACGGCCTCATCGGGCTGTCGCGCCATGCCGACCACCACGCCTGGCCGGCGCGCCCCTATCAGCAGCTTCGGGTCTGGGACGAGGCGCCCATCCTGCCGTACGGCTACGTCGGAATGGTCGACCTGGTGATCGGCAAGAACGCCGAGTTCCAGCGCCTGGCCACCGAGGAGCTGCGGCGCCGCCGGCTGGGCCCCTTCACGGCGGTCGACGGCGAGTCCGCAGGGGAGGCGCTCTCGTCCGAGGACGCGCTGGCCCAGCTCGACTCCCTGCACGGAGAGACCGGGTCGAGGCCGGGTCGCTTCTCGAGGAGTTGGTCCGCCCTGCCTGCGTGGGCCCGTCGGCTCCTGCTCTTCATCGGTGTGATCGGCACCGTGAGCCTGGGCGTTCAGTGGGAGACCGGCGCCAGCGAGATGGGCATGGGTGCGCGCCTGCTGCTCAACGGGTGGATCCTGGCGGCCGTCGCCGCCGCGCTCTTCGTGCGCGGCCGGCTCGAGGAGAAGCTGGGGAACGAGAGCCTGACCTGGCTGCTGGGCTTCGGCCTGCTCCTGGCCCTCGGACTCCTGACCGATGCGATCGCAGGACCCCTCCCGCTCTGATCCCGACCTGGAGCGCTCCGCGACCGCTCGGTGGTGGAGCCGTCCGGAGCGTTGGTTCTTGCTGGTGGCCGTTCCCTTCGGGCTCGCCTTCGCCCTGCTGACGCCGCCGGGCCAGTTCGCCGACGAAGCGCACAACTTCCGGCGCGCCTACCAGGTGTCGACGGGGGTCTGGCTGGGCGAGAAGTGGCAGAACGAGCAGGGCCGCTGGCTGGCCGGCGGCGTCCTGCCGCGTTCGGTCGTCGAGCTCAGCCGCGCGACCCGCCACATCCCCTTTCATCCCGAGCAGAAGATCCGCGCCGAAGAGATCCGCGCGCTGTTCGACGTTCCGCTGGCGCCCGACGTCACCGAGCGCGTGAACTTCTGGAACACCGCCCTGTACAGCCCGGTTCCGTACGCCTCCCAGGCGCTGGGGATCGCCGTTGGACGTCTCTTCGACGCCTCTCCGGTCTCGCTCATGCTGCTCGCCCGGCTCTTCGGACTCGCGTTCTGCATCGGCGTCAGCTTCGCCGCCATCCGCACCACGCCATTCGCTGCCTGGGGCTTCACCGTCCTCGCGCTGTTTCCCCAGGCGCTCTTCTACATGGCGAGTCCGGCGGCGGACGGCGTGGTCGGCGCCCTGTCGCGGCTGTGGCTGGCGCTGGCGCTGCGCTGGGCCTTCACCGCGGGAGGCCCGATCCGCGGGACGGTGCTGGCGGCCCTGGCCGCGCTGGGCGCGCTCGTGGCGCTGTGCAAGCAGGTGTACGTGCTGCTGCCGGCCGCGATCTTCCTGCTGCCGGCGGACCGACTCGGTGGGCGACGGGGGTGGCTCCTCAAGTCCGCGGGCGTCTACTGCGCCGTGCTGCTGCCGTGGGCGGCGTGGTCGTTCCTCGCGACGAGCATCTCGGTTCCGCCGGTGCCCAAGCCCGAGGTTGATC
Organism: Pseudomonadota bacterium; assembly: GCA_027295775.1. GTDB lineage: Bacteria > Myxococcota_A > UBA9160 > UBA9160 > UBA4427 > JAPUKG01. The sequence goes on along the minus strand of JAPUKG010000203.1, from coordinate 11,370 downwards.
CGACCGAGCAGCTCGCTCTGGTGCTGGGCGATCCGTTCGGGTTCGCGGCGCTGGTGGGGCGCTTCGCCATCGTGCGCCTGCCGCAGATCCTGGTCGAGACGACCAACAGCCTCGGCTGGCTCGACGTGCCCCTGCCGGGCTGGATCGTCCCGACGACGCTGGCCGCGATCGCCGTCGCCCTGGTTCTCGACCGCAGCGGCGAGATCCGGTTCACGCCGCTCCAGCGGCTCGGCGCGTTGGGCATCGTGCTGGGCACCGTGGTCGGTGCGGCGCTGGCGCTGTATCTGTTCTGGACGCCGCCCGGGGCCCCCACGGTCTACGGCTTCATGGGCCGCTACCTCTACCCGGTGGCGCCGCTCCTGCTCGTGGTCGCCGCCAACCCACCGGTTCCCGCGTCGTGGAGCCCATTCTGGAACCGAATGGTCGAGCGAGTCGCACCGTTCCTCCCGGTCGTCTTGGCGGTCGTCTTCGTGGCGGGCAACGCGACTGCTGTCGCGCGCCTGATCGAGCGCTACTACTGACCCGGGTGTCGCGGTACCCTGCGGCCCGCATGGAGAGGGAGGCCCGGACCCCGGACAGCTCGGTCGCGCGCTGGGTTCCCGCGCTGGGTCTCGCTGGCGCCGCGCTCGCCGCACTGGTGCTTCGCTCCCTTGGCTGGGAGTGGGTCCGCGTCGGCTCGGGCGACGTGGTGCTGCCGGTGGGCGACGGGCAGTACCTGGCGCGACTGGTGCGTTACAGCCTCGAGAACTTCCCCCAGGTCCTGGTCTGGGATTCGTACATCAACTACCCGGACGGCTCGACGATCCAGCAGCCGCCGCTCTACGTGTTCCTGCTGGCGGCGACGGTGCGATTGCTCGGGGGCAGCGCGGCGGCGTTCAACGCCGTGCTCACCTGGTGGTCTCCCCTGTTCGGTGCGCTCACGGTGATCCCGGTCTACCTGGTCGCGCGCCGCATTGCGAGCTGGCGCGTGGCGCTGGGCGCCGCGTGGCTCTTCGCCGCTCTGCCGATCGTGGTGACGGCGAGCCGGGTCGGCGACATCGATCAGCACGCGTTCGTCGCCATGACGGGCGCCTGGCTCCTGGCCGTGTGCCTGGCGGCCGTCTCTCCCGGCGTCGACGTGCGCCGACTCGTCCTGCTGGGCATCGCGTTGGCGGGGATCCGCTTCGCGCTGCCGCTCTGCTGGAGCGGAAGTCTGGTCTACACCGGCCTCTCGGACGGGCTCCTGGTGCTGGCCGGAGCGCTGACGGCTCGGCGGTCGCTCCTCGCCATGACCGCTCTTGGCCTGGCGTCGGCGGGCGCCGCCCTGGGTGGGATCCTGGTGGCGCTGCCCGAGCCAGTGGGAGGACCCTGGTCGGGAATCGCTTTCTCGCGGCTCCACGTCTGGGCGCCCCTCGCCGCCGCTGGCGTGGCGGCTACTGCCTGGTGGATCGAAGGCTGGCGGCCCGCGGACCACTGGAGGAAGCGGCTCCTGCGCATCGCGGGCATCGGAGTTGCGGCCGCCGCGCTCTCTGTGCTGCTGCCCGGGCTTCTCCAGGGACTCCTGCTGGGCGTCGCGTTCGTGGGACCGGCCGAGGCATCCCGCGCCGGGGTCTACGAGCTCCTGCCCCTGTTCGGCGGATTCGGACGACCCGCCGGTCAGTCTCCGGTCAACTACTTCGGCTGGTTCGCCTATTGCGTGCCGCTCGCGCCGCTCGCCGCGCTGATCGCGGCCCGCGGGCCGCGCCGACCCGCCGCGCTGCTGCTCGCCACCTGGTCCGCAGTCCTGGCTGCGATGACGGTTCGCCAGGCCCGCTTCGGCGTCGACTTCGCGGCGTCGGGCACGGTGCTGTTCGCGCTGGGCCTGGCCCAGCTGGCCCGCCTCGCGATCCGCGGCGGCGTTCCCGATCGCGCCGCTCGGGTCGCCACCGTGGCGATTGCGGTCGCGATGTTGTGGACGCCGATCCGGTACGGGTACTTCGTCGCGGCGCGGGGATCCCTGGCGGCGCTGCGCGGGAACGTGCCGCTGACCGACCGCGCTCTCCAGACCCCGAGCGGCTCCCTCCAGCGGTTTCTCGAGACCGTGCGGCGCGTGACCCCCGAGACCTCGGGCTACCTCGATGGGAAGGGAGCGCCCGAGTACGGGTTCCTCAATAGCAAGAACATCGGCCACGCCATCCACCACGTGGCCCATCGGGCCGCGACCCTGAACGGGACACAGCCCCTGCTGGGTCCGGAGAACGCCGCGGCCGCCGCGCGATTCTTCGAGCTCGAGTCCGAAGCCGAAGCGTTGGCGGTGGCCCGGGACCTGCGTGCCCGCTACGTGATCACCGACTTCTTCCCGGGCCGTACGCCGGGCTCGATCGGAGCCCAGCTCTACTTCCAGGACGGGCGCGGCAGCGGCACGGTGCCACCGCTCCAGCACATGCGTCTCATCACCGAGGGACCGCGGAGCGGTGTGCCCATCAGCGACCTCTTCGGCGTTCCCCGCCCGGCCCAGGTGGTGCCGTACAAGCTCTTCGAGATCGTCCCGGGCGCGCTCCTCGAGGTTCCGGCGGCAGCCGGCGCATCCGTCTCCGCGACCGTCAAGCTCGAGACGCCCACCGGCAGGAGCTTCACCTACCGGACCCGGGCGGTCGCGGGCCCTGGCGGCATCGCTCGACTCCGCCTCCCGTATGCGACCGACGCCTCGCATCCCGTCCGGTCGAAGGGGAGCTATCTGGTGCGCGCACCCGCCGCCCAGCACAGCGTCTTCGTCACCGATCGACAGGTGCTCCGCGGCGAGGCGCTCTCGCCCGTTGGCGCAGCGCGTTGATCGCGCGGCGTCAGGCCTTGTCGCAGACGTAGATCCGGACCGGGAGCACGGGATGCCGGCTCGACGCCACCAGCGCGAGCGCCTCGCGCCCCCCGATCGCCTCCAGGATGGCGTCGTGATTCACGTGGAGGACGTTCACCCCGAGGCAGCAGCGAAGGGGATGCGTCCGCGTGCAGAGCGCGTCGAGGAAGCGGCGCACCACGTCGAGCCCGTCGAGGCCGCCGTCCCACTGGGAGCGGCGCGCCTCGGAGAGCCGATCGAGGCCCTGCGCGGTGGGGACGTAGGGCGGGTTGAAGACGACCAGGTCGAAATCCTCGGGAACGTTCTCGAAGAGCTCGGACTCGACGGTCCGGATCGGGGCGCGGTTGTGCTCGATGTTGGCCCGGGCCAGCGCGAGTACGTCCGAGTTCACGTCCACCGCGGTGACCCGGCAGCCGGAGCGCTTCCACAGCGCCAGGCCGATCACCGCGCGGCTACCGGTTCCCAGATCGATCACCCGGGTTTCGGGCGCGACCTCCCGCGCAGCGCGCCGGACCAGCGCGATCGTGGTGATGTCGAAATGGTGGTCCGTGCCCTCGAGGGGCAGGAAGTCCACGCCGAAGAGCCAATGGGCGCACCACCGCGAGCGATAGAGCTGCTGGGCCCCCCACCAGAGAACGCTGCCCAGTTTCGCTGCCATGGTGCTAGCCAGCTTCGTCGCAGTGTCGCTCCACGATCTCGAGCAGACCGCGGCCGAACTTCTTGGCCTTGGCCGGACCGATGCCGTGCGCGAGCTGGAGCGCCTCCCGGTCGCGCGGCCGGTGGGCGGAGATGTCCCGCAGGCTGCGATCGCTCGCCACGACGTACGGCGGGACGCCCAGAGCCCGGGCCAGCTCCAGGCGGTGCTGGCGGAGGGCGTCGAAGAGAGTGCGCGCGTCGGAGTCGAGCGCGTCGAGCGAGGGCGCCGGCGAGCGGGCGCTCGCCCCGGTGGGGCGAGGGGCGGGACGGGTCGCGGTCCGGGCTGCCGGCGGCAGCAGCAACCGCGCGGCGCGCTCGCCCTGCATCACCGCGCGCCCCTCTTCGGTCAGGATCACCACGGGCCGGTCGCCGCCGGCGAAGTCCACCCAGCCCGCTGTCACACAGCGCCGGAGCAGTCGCAGCAGCCAGGGCTCGTCGCGTTCGGCCAGCGCGCCGAAGGTCCGGGTGGAGGCGAGTCCCGAGCGCAGGAGCCGCTCGTCCTCGACGCCCCGCAGCAGTGCCACGGCGGCGCCGAGACCGAAGCGGCCGTGCACCCGGGCGACGCCCGAGAGCGCCTTGCGCACGATCTCGCTCACCGGCGGCGAGTCGCCGCCGTCCGCTGCGCCGTCGGCCCCGCCGTCGAGCGCGCGGCACACATCGCAGCGCCCGCAGCCGGATAGGGTCTCCTCCTCGTCCCCGAAGTAGCGGAGCACGGCGTCGTGCCGGCAGCTTCCGCCCTCGGCGAAGCGCATGAGCTCGAGGAAGAGGTTCCACTTGTGTCGGACCAGGTCCTCGTCTCCGCCGTCGCTCGCGATCAGCGCGCGCCGGCGCGCCATGTCGCCCGGAGACACCAGGAGCAGGCCCAGGGCGTCGGCGCCGTCCCGCCCCGCGCGCCCCACCTCCTGGTAGTACGCTTCGATGGAGCCGGGCGGCGCCAGGTGGATCACTGCGCGCACGTCCGCGCGGTCGATGCCCATGCCAAAGGCATTGGTGGCCACCACCACCTCGACCTCGCCGGCGGCGAAGGCGGCCTGGCGGGTGGTGCGCTCCTCGCCGCCGAGACCGGCGTGGTAGGCGACGGCCCGCCAACCCACCCGCGCGAGCCGGCGCGCCTCGGCCTCGCTGGCCTTGCGCGTGGGCGCGTACAGGATCGCCGCGCCCCGCTTCCCGCCCGGCTCACCCAGCGCCTCGGCCAATGCCGCGTCGATGTGCTGGGTCCGGTCCTTCGAGGCCTCCACCTCGAGGGCGCGAAGCGCGAGGTTGGGGCGGGCGAAGCCCCGCACGAGCTGCGGCGTGTCCAGGTCGAGACCCAGTCGCGCCAGGATCTCGTCGCGCACGATCGGCGTGGCGGTGGCCGTGCAGCCCAGCACGCGGGCGCCCGGAAGCTCCTTCAGCACCCCGCCGATCTGCAGGTACTCGGGCCGGAAGTCGTGTCCCCACTCGCTGATGCAGTGCGCCTCGTCGATAGCGACCAGCGGGCAGCGCAGCTCGCGGAGCAGCGACCGGAAGCCGGGAGAGGCCAGGCGCTCGGGCGCCGCGTACACGAGCTTGAGCTCCCCGCTCTTCACGCGAGCCATGCGCCGCCGCAGCTCGTCGGGCTCGAGCGTGGCCGCGAGGTAGGTGGCCGGGACACCGCGCTGGCTCAGGGCCTGGACCTGGTCCTGCATGAGCGAGATCAGCGGCGAGATGACCAGGGTCGTGCCGGGCAGCAGCGCGGCGGGAAGCTGGTAGATCAGGCTCTTACCGCCGCCGGTGGGCGCGACCAGCAGCAGCTTCCCCACGTCGAGCAGCGTCTCGATGGCCTCGCGCTGTCCGGGCCGGAAGGCGTCGAGGCCGAGCTTGCGGAGGCCGGCTTCGAGGTCGAGCGGTTGGTGATCGGCGGGGCGCTCGGGCGTCCCGGAGGCGCTGGGCATCGCTCTGCTTCCGTTCTTGGGGCCGGGGGGGTGGCGAAGCTAGCACGCGCCTCAGAAGAGCTCGGGACGGGTCACGGCGTCGCTGCCGCCGTCCACGTACCAGACCGAGCCGTGAACGAACGCGGCGTCCGGTCCCAGCAGGAAGACGATCACGCCGGCGATCTCCGCGGGCTCGGCCCAGCGGCCCAGGGGAACCGGGAAGGCGCGGATCGCATCGCCGACGCCGGGCGTCGAGAGCCCCCCCTCCAGCAGCGGCGTGCGGGTCGTCCCCGGTGCCACCGCGTTCAGCCGCACGCCGGCCTCGGCCCACAGCGCCGCGCGGCGCCGTACGGCGCGGCCCACGGCGTTTTTGCTGGCGATGTAAACGGCCTGCCCGCTGGTCTCCGCAGCGACGGCGCGTGCCTTCTCCTCGTCGTCGCCGAGGAGCGCCACGGTCAGCGGCCAGTCCGCGATCTCGGGAGTGAGCTGTGCGCTGTTCGAGCAGATCACCACCGCCGCCGGCGCGTCTCCGGCGCGCAGGTCCGGAAGCAGGCCGTCGAGCAGGGCCACAGCGCCGAAATAGTTCACCGATGCCACCAGCGCAGGGTCCTCCACGTGGCCGCCGAGTCCGGCGCACAAGACCAGCCGGTCGAGGCGTCCGCCGCAGCGCGCGCGCGTCTCCTCGACGGCGCGAGTGCGGCCGGCCGGCGACCCGAGATCGGCAATGACCTCGGCGTCGCGCAGGTCGATGCCGATGACCTCGTCTCCCTGCGCCTGGAGCCGCTCGCGCACCGCGTTGCCGATGCCCGTGGCGCTGCCGCTGATCGCCGTGAGCGCCATGACTCGGACCCGCCTAGACCAGCCGCCCGCCGTCGAGGACCAGGGTCTGGCCCGTGACGAACGAGGCCGACGGACCCGCCAGGTACACCACGGCGCCGGCCATCTCGTCCGGCTCGCCGATTCGGCGCAGGGCGGCGTCCGCCACGGCGCCGCGGAGTGTGCGCTCGTCCTCCCACAGCGCTCGGGCGAACTCTGTCTTGATCAGCCCCGGCGCGATGCAGTTGACGCGGATGCCGTCGGCCCCCCAGGTCTTGGCCTGCACCTGGGTCAGCATGATCAGCGCCGCCTTGGAGACCGAGTAGCCGCCGATCACGTCGGATGCCCGGTAGCCGCCCACCGAGCTCACGTTCACGATCGAGCCGCCCTCGCCGTGCTCGAGCATCGCCTCCCGCGCGTGGTTGGAGAGGAAGTGCGCGGCCTTCACGTTGGTGTTCATGATGTTGTCCCAGGCGCGCTCGTCGATGTCCTGGACCGGTCCATAAACGGGGTTCGTGCCGGCGTTGTTGACCAGGATGTCGACGCGGCCGAGCCGGCTCCGGGTCTCGTCGACCAGGCTGCGCAGCTCGTCCATGCGGCGCACGTTGGTCGGGACCGCGATGGCGCGTCTCCCGGTGGCCTCGACTGCGCCGACTGCCTCGGCCAGCGCCTCCGGCTTGCGGGCGGCGATCGCCACGTCGGCGCCGTGCTCGGCGAGCCCGATGGCGATCGAGCGGCCGATTCCCCGGCTGCCGCCGGTCACGATGGCGACCTTGCCTTCCAGCGAGAAATTGGTGACGGACATGGGGGTCTCCTCAGGCAACCGGCTCGTTCTCCAGCCGGGTGAGCCAGTAGTGGGCGTCGAACGAGTCGTCTCCAAGCAGATAGCGCCAGAGCCGCGTCCGCGCGATGAACTCGAGTCGCCCCGTGTCGAACTCGAACCAGGGCTCCGGTGTGCACAGGATCGTCTGGATGTCGTCCGGATCCGCCGTGCCGAGGCGCGTGGGATCGAAGATCGGCTGCGGCGCCGCCATCTCCGGCACGAGGTCGTCCGTGTTCCAGAGCCGGCACTGGCGCACGCTCGGATTGAGCCGGATCTTCAGCATGAAGCGCGTGCGGTCCGAGCGGTTGACCTCCCCGCCGTGCCAGAGCCCGTGGTGGAAGACGAAGACCGAGCCCGCCGGGCACGTCACCTTCTGCTGGCCCAGGATGTTCTGGTAGCGGCCCACCGCTGCTTCGCTCACGACGCGCAGGTGGCTGCCCGGGACGAAGCGGGTGCCCGCCATCTCGGGCGTCACCTCGTGGGGGAAGTAGAAGATCTGGATGTCGAAGGCGAGGCGCGGGTCGATGGTGGAGTCCTGATGGGTGTGCTGCGCCAGGACGCGGAGCCCCTTTTCCTCCAACACCGCCGCGGGCGGGTTGAAGTGGATGCCGTGGTGGTCGAAGCGCGGGTTCGGACCGACCAGACTCTCGATCACGCCCTCCAGGCGCGGCAGGCGCACGATCTCCCGCACCACCGACTTCGGATAGCAGTCGGGGAGCGGTGTCCCCGCCGGGTTGCCCGCGGGCGGGCCCGCCTGCACCTCGGCCAGGAAGCGCTGGTTGAGCTCGTCGGGCACCAGGGCGTCGAAGCGCAGAAAGCCCCGGGCGACGAAACGGGCCATCTCGGGCGTCGTGAGGTGGTGCCCACGCTCAGCCATCGAGGTCCACGATCTGCTCGAAGGCGAACTCGTACTTCAGGTAGGAGGTGCGGAACTCGCCGCCCACCGGCTCGGGCACGAGCTGCGAGAACTGGAAGAGGCGCCAGCCGTCGAGCAGGGCGTCGAGACCGGTCTCGTAGGGCGGGCGATCCGAGTCGCCCGACATGGTCTTCTGACGGCCCGTGCCGTCGTGGACCGCCCAGGCCACGACCTTCGATTCCAGATTGGAATCCGCGAGGTAGAGCATCATCACCTTCTGCCGCCGAGGCACAGGCTCATTCTCGCCTCCCGCCCGGCACTTGGGTAGCCCCAAGGTGCCGGCGCACGACCGCGTCGATGCTCCTCGCGATCTCGGCGGGGGCTCGGCCCGCGGCGTCGAGGCGCACGATCTCGTAGCCGCACCCGCGAGCCGCCTCGACCACCTCGTCCAGCTCGCGCTCGAGCCGGCCCAGGTCCCGGTCCAGGGAGGCGTCCCTTGGATCGTCGCGTCCGGCGATGCGCGCGGCCGCCTCGCTGGGGGGGCGGGCCAGGAAGAAGATCAGGGTTCGCCGCCGATCCCCGGCGAGCCAGCCCGCCGCCCGTAGCCAGTGCCGAGCGGGCAGCCAGCGGGCGGGCGCGAAGTGGTAGCGGGCATACGCCACGGGATGGATCAGCAGGTCGGCGTCGTAGAGCGAGACGTCCGGCTGGTGGGCCGCCTCCAGGGCGCGAGCGAGGGCCAGGCGCAACCCGAAGTTGGGCACGAGAAAGAGCGTGTGCAGGCCGACCCGGCGAAACGCCGCGCGCACGGCGCGGTGGGTCCGGGTCCAACGCGGCCCGAGTAGCTGCCGTGGCCGCCCGTCCGACCAGAGCTCTGGCGCCTCCGGGTCGGTCGTGAGCACGACGTGGTCTGCGGCCAGACCCGGAAGCAGCGCCGCGATGCAGCTCGTCTTGCCCGATCCCTCAGTGCCGGCCAGAAAGACCCGGATGCCCACGGCGCGAGTATGCCCATGGGCGACCGGCATGTGCGACCGGGAATGGGCGCTCCTGGCGTAGCGATGGTCACGCGTGGCTGCTACACCCGGGCCTCTGGTGCGATCGCGACGAAAGGAGCCCCCCGTGATGCGTCCCCTCCGCGCCCTCTTGCTCGGTCTGCTGGTCCTCGGCGTCTCCGCCTGCCAGTCGTTCGGCCCAGCGAGCGGCGGATCTCCGGCGCCGAGTCGGCTCACCCGCATCCTCGAGACCGGCGAGCTCCGCGTAGGCCTGACCGCAAACCAGCCGCCCCTCAACATGAAGAGCAAGAGTGGCGAGATCATCGGCTTGGACGTCGACCTGGTCCGCGCGCTGGCGGGGTCCATGCAGCTCGAGGTGAAGCTGGTCGAGATGCCCTTCGCCGATCTCCTCTCCTCGCTCGAGAAGGGCGACGTGGACCTGGTGGTGTCCGGCATGACCATCACGCCCGAGCGCAACGCCCGAGTGGCCTTCGCGGGGCCCTACGTCATCTCGGGCAAGTCGGTGCTGACCAAGTCCGAGACGCTCGCCAGGGTCACCGACCGGACCGTCCTCGACGATCCGGCCCGCAGCTACGCCGTGCTCGCGGGCTCCACCAGCGAGACCTTCGTGCGGGCCGCCTTCCCCAAGGCGAAGCTCGTGGCCACCGTGGACTACGACGAGGCGGTCCAGATGGTGCTGGACGATGAGGTCGACGCGCTGATCGCCGATTATCCGATCTGCGCCCTCTCGGTGCTGCGCTTCCCGGAGGCCGGACTCTCCACGCTGATCACTCCGTTTACCATCGAGCCCCTCGGCATCGCGCTGCCCGCCGACGACCCGCTCTTCGTGAACCTGGTGGAGAACTATCTGAGCACCATCGAGGGGACCGGAATCCTGATCCAGCTGAAGGCGAAGTGGTTCGCCGACGCCTCCTGGATCTCGCAGCTTCCCTGACGGCCCGATGATCCACCGAGGCCTCGTCATCTGCGTCTCGATCCTCGTCTGCTCCGCGGCCCTGCTGCCGGCGGCGTGCTCGAGCGCGCCGAAGGAGAAGAAGAAGACGATTCTGATGACGGACTTCGACGATGCCCGCCTGGGTGCCGAGGTCTCCGAGTCCGTCGCCGCCCAGATGGGGCTCCTCGAAGACCCGGCGCTCGACGCCTACGTCGACGAGATCGGCCACAAGCTGTTGCGCGGCGTCCCCCGCCGCGGCTTCGCGTACCAGTTCCAGATCGTCGACCAGTTCGAGCCCAACGCGTTCGCGCTCCCCGGCGGCTACATCTACATCTCGCGCGGCCTGCTGGCCCTGGCCAACGACGCAGACGAGCTCGCGAACGTGATCGGGCACGAGATCACGCACGCCGCCCGCCGCCACGCCGCCGCTCAGCAGGCCATGAGCCAGCGCATGAACCCGCTCGCCTTCGGCTATGTGGGGGCCGCGACGCGCGCGGCGTACGGGCGAGACATGGAGCGGGACGCGGACCGCGGCGGACAGATGCTCGCCGCCGCGGCGGGCTACGACCCCATGGGCATGTCGACCTTCATGCGCAGCCTCGGCCAGACCGAGCGGCTGATCGTCGGCCACGCGCGGAATCCGAGCTTCCTCGACACGCACCCCGGATCCGGCGAGCGGTCCGCCGCCAATGCCGCGCGCGCTCGCGAGCTTCGCTGGCAGCGCGACCCGGCCCTCGGAGACACCCGCGCGAGCTACCTGCGCAAGATCGACGGCATTCCCCTGGGCGATCGTCCCCAGGCCGGCGTCTTCCAGGGCAACGCCTTCCTCCATCCCGATCTGGATTTCTACGTGCGCTTCCCCGACGGCTGGGCGCTCCGGAACACCCACACAGCGGTCGGCGCCTCCTCGCCGCGCGGCGACGCGGTCGTCTTCCTGAGCGCCGACATGCCGGCGGGCGATCCCCGGGAGATGGCCGAGAAGTTCGTCCAGAAGACCATGGAGCAGATCTCTGTCAAGGTGGTGGAGTCGAAGCCCGTCGTGATCGGTCGGATCGACTCATGGCGCATGATGCTCGAGGGACGCGGCCGCGGGGGTAGTCTCACCGCCTACGTGACCTTCATCCCGTATCGCGGGACCACCTGGCGCATCACCGGCGTGTCGCCCTCGCGTTCGGCGAAGCTCTACCTGGGGCGCACCCTCAACACCGCGCGCAGCTTCCGTCCGCTCACCGAGCGGGAGCGAACGTCTACCCACGCCACCTTCCTGCGGCTGGCGACAGCGCGCCAGGGGGAGTCCATCCAGGCGCTGACCGAGCGCACGGGCAATGCCTGGGATGCGGGACACACAGCGGTCTACAACGGGGTCTTCGTGGACCACCGCTTCGACGCCGGGGACCTGGTGAAGATCGCTCGCGTCGTTCCCTACACGCCGCCGGCCTACTGATCGGGGACTTCCGGCGCCGCGCCGTCAGCCCCGCTCGGCGAAGCTCGTGAGCGGCCGGCCTTCGCGCACCCGGTCGTGCAGGCGGGA
>JAPUKG010000202.1 GCA_027295775.1 Pseudomonadota bacterium | reverse complement strand
AAATCGTTTACTGGGCGGCTGAAAGAGCTGACCGCGGAGTCAATTTCCCCCTGATGGGATTCGCATAAGCTTCAGGCGCTCAAACGGCTCCATGGCGAAGCGGTTTGCTAATTGCTCGATTATCTCGCCCGCAACCGCGCGCTTCGCCTCGGTGTCGCTTTCGAATTGCCGATTCACACGCGCATTCTTCGAGTGATACCGAAACACCTCCCCCATCCGCCGAATCTCCCCTGCAGAAGCCTCCACCCCGAACACCCTGGCAATCGCGCCCATGGCCTCCGGCCGTAACTGCTCGTAGTCGAGCACTGTGCCCCGCTCGGCGATGGCGAGCCCCGACTCGTAGAACGCGCCCAGCACCCGGGCGGCGAACTCCTCATTCGAGGCGCCATCGAGCTCTGCGCCGGGCATGCGCAGCATGGCTTCGGCGATGCCGGGCTCCGCCTTGATGCCCATCCAGCCCGGCGGGTCCTTCAGGAAGGAGACGAGCACTTCCACCGGGTGCCTGTAGAGAAACAGGCAGGGCACGTCGGGGAAGGCCGCGCGGATGATGTCGTGGCAGCGCAGGTTGGTGCTGGTGAGCTTGATGAAGGCCCGGTGGTGGCCGCGCCCCCGAGGCTGGCAGAGTGCGGCGATCATTCCTCGCACCCAGCGCACCCGGTCTTCGGGCTCGCGCAGCGTACGGAAGGGCAGGAACAGCAACTCGTTCAGCGGCGGCGGTTCGCTGATGACGAGGGTGTCCTCGAGGGCGCGGAGCGCGTTGGCCAAGAGGGTCGAGCCGCAGCGCGAGGTGTGGAAGATGAAGCCGGTAGGGGTCACGTGGGGCAGCTGCCCCTCGAGCCCATCGAGGACGTTCAAGGGCGTGGCCAGGACCTGGGCCCCGGGCTCGGCCTCGAATCGGGCGGCGATGGTCTGCTGGAAAAAGGGCAGGTCGAACTCGCGCTCGCCGAAGCGTGTCCACAGCACCGCCTCGCGCTCCGGCTCGAGCAGGGTGCGCACGGGTGTCCAGTCCCCAAGCCGGGTGAGGTCTGCGTTCACGGGGCCGCCGGGGCGTTGAGGTAGACGGCGTTGCGGCCGCCGGAGTTAGCGACGGCGATGTCGGGTCGGCCGTCGCCGTCGAAGTCCCCCACGGCCACGTCGTAGGTGAGTCCGTCGGGTGTGCCGAAGGGGCGCGGGCCGCTGACCTCTCCGCTACCGTCGTTGAAGTAGACGTAGTTGTGGTGGCCGCGGTTGCCGACCACCACGTCGGGTCGGCCGTCGCGGTTCATATCGGCGATGGCGATGGCGTAGGTGGCGCTCGGCGGCGTGGCGAACAGGCTGTAGGTGGTGAAGAGGGCGCCACCGTCGTTATAGTAGATGGCGTTGGGCCCACCGATGTTGCCGTTGACGATGTCCAGATGTCCGTTGCCGTCCATGTCGGCGAGGGCCACGGCCCGCGTCTCGTCGTTGCCCGGGCCGTAGGGGAAGCGCTGTTCGAATCCGCCGGCGCCGTCGTTGAGATAGAACAGGTTCGGCTGGCCTTTCCGGTTGGCGACGACGAGGTCCAGGTCCCCGTCCCCGTCGAGGTCACCGACCGCCGCGGAGATTGTGGCGTCGCTGGCCTCTCCCAGCACTCGGCTCTCGGGAAAAGCGCCCTTGCCGTCGTTGAAGAAGATGCGGTTTGGCGCGCCCCGGTTCACCATGAACACGTCCAGGTCCCCGTCGCCGTCCAGATCCCCGATGGCCAGGCCACGGGTAGGCGCGCTCGCGTCCCCGAGCGCCGCGCCGGTGCTGAAGCGCCCGCCGCCCCGGTTGAGGTAGACGCGGCTCACGTCCCCGGCGTCGTTTCCGACCACCACGTCGGGCCTGCCGTCTCCGTCGAAGTCCGCCACACGGGCGGTGTAGGAGCGATCGGCGCCAGTGCCGAAGGCGATGGCGCCGGCGATGCCGCCCGCACCGTCGTTCAGATGGATGCGATTCTCGCCTGCCCAGTGGCGGCCGTTGGCCACCACCAGGTCCACATCGCCGTCGCCGTCCATGTCGTGGAATCCGACGCCGGCCGAGCGATCACCACCGTTGCCGAAGGGCACGGTACGGTCGAAGGCGCGCCCGTCGCCCCACGCGGGGTGCGCAGCGCCCGTGAGCAGGATGAGGAGGAGGGCGGCGGCCTCAGCCTTCCGGCGCCGACGCCATCCGCCGTTCCATCTCGCGGCGCTGGCGCGCGCCGTCTTCACCGTAGAGAAATGCGAGGAATACGTAGCGCTCACCGCGGGTGACGTCCATGGCCTCGTGGAGCAACGAGCAGGAGAATACTATGGCCTCGCCAACGCCGGCGCCATAGAGGTTCTCGCCGTACTCGGGAAATCGCAGCTCGCCGCCGTCGTACTCGCCTGCGTTCAAGTTCAGGGTGAGGGCGAAGCGCCGGTGCACGGTCCGGGGCGAGAGGTTATCCCGATGGGGCCGGAAGTAGCCCTTCTCCGAGGCACGGTAGCACACGATCTTGAACTCCTCGAGCCGGGTCACCCGATAGCAGAAGGCCTTGAAGATCTCCGGCAGCACCCGGCGCGACATCCGTCCGGAGATAGCCTGCGTCAGGTTCTCGTCGCGCACGTAGTGATCGAAGCGCTTCTTCATGGTGTGGTCCACCCGGTGGTGCAGCTCGCCCTCTTCCAAGGAGAAGATGCCGCTCTCCTCGTGGCCGCGCTGGTGGAAGGCCTCGATGAGCCCTGCGCAGAAGTCGGGCTCGAAGACCCGCGGAATGACCAGGGCCGGCGCCAGGTCCCGGGGCCGCGTGGCCTCGGAATAGAGCCGCAGGCCCTCCACGTAGCGCCGCGCCGCCCGCTCCGGGTCCCCTTCGGCGAAGGTCTCCAGAAGGCGCTGGTTGGGGTCGAGCACGAAGATCCTGGGCGCGGCGCCGAGGGCCGCCCAGCTCAGGTTGAAGGCTTGCGCGCCGCTCCCGTCCACGTCCAGCATCACACGGCCGCGGAACCCGCTGCCGCTGGCGGCTTCGAGGACCCGACCACTGCGATCGTCGGTGAGCACGAATCCGTGGGCGAGATCCTCGCCTTCGTCGCCGCACCAAGCGGTCAGACGCTCCATGGACTGGTCCGCGCCGCCCCTGCCAGCGGCCGGACAGAACACGACCACGATGGGCTTGCCCCGGGACCGGTCGTAGAGGCTCATGCCCACCCCGCGCGCGTCGGGCAGCACCACGTCGGGCACGCGGTCTCCGCGGGTCAGGGGCTTTCGCGGAGGCACTGGCGGCCGGGTCAGGCATGCTGGGCGGTGGGGGCGGTTCGCTGGCACGGACCGTATTCTAGCCTGCATTTCTCACCGGCGCGCACCGGGTTGAGATCCACGACACCACGCAGCCGAGCACCGCGGGGTCATCGAGCAGGGCCTTCGGTCTCGAGCACCACGTGGAAGTGATTGCTCACGATCGTAGACGCGTGCAGGTTGACCGCCGCTCCTCCATAGGGACCACCTTAGCGGGAGCTACGGGCCCGCGTCTCCTCCGCCCGCTCTGTGGGTGTCCAGAATTTGATCCAGTGGGTGTCCAGAATTTGATCCACCACCCGGTCGAAAAAAAAAGGGCTTCCCCCACTAGAGGGGAAGCCCTTCGCCACTTGCAGGCAAGTGCAGTTCTAAAAGGTCTGTGACGTTTAGTCGAACTTCAGCTTGGTGCCGACCGTGATCGTGTAGATATCGTCGACGCTGGTGCCGCCGCCCGAACCAACCGTACCGGTGGGCATATCCAGGGTGGCCCAGTTAACGCCCGCATACAGATCGAATTTCGCCTTCGGAATATTATGGTTGAAGCCGACACTAACGCCCGAGTTCTCGAAGCCGACTGCTCCGGGGGCGTCCTCGGACACACCATAACCGATGGATACGGCATTGTTGCCCCACTTGTGGCCAACCTTGCCGAATATGTTTGTGCCCTTCGTCGAGCCAGCCGCACTTGGCGTGCTCTCGGAATAAGAGATCAGCAGGTTGGTGCCGAAGGAGAACAGATACGCAACAGAACCACCGACGGTGTCGTCGACTCCACCGAGGACAGAACCGCTGCTATGCGTGCCATAAAACAGCCCAGCGCTGATCTGACCA
>JAPUKG010000201.1 GCA_027295775.1 Pseudomonadota bacterium | reverse complement strand
GGGCCTGGGCGCGGACGGCGACCTTCTCCTGTTCGGGCATGCCCCCCTGGACCTCGCTCATGATCGCCTTGCGCGGCCGGATCGCGCCGCGCAGCAGGCGCGTGTCGCCCGTGAGGTGCACCATCGACATCATCAGCGTCGGGATGCTGGCCCGCTCGAGCGCCCTGGCGATGGCGTCGTCGTCTTCGCGGATGGGCAGGGCGGGGAGTTGCAGGTCTCGGGTCACACTTCGGTCCCTATCGAGTGGAGGCGGACGCATTGTACACTGCGGCTTGCGCCGAGAGCCGGGAGGGGACCGTTCCATGCCGAAGCTCGAAATCATCGTTAGGTCCCGTTGACGCGGGACCCCGCCCAGGCGAAGGCGCCCCTGAGCCGTTCCTACCTGCTCTTCCTCGCCGGCATGGGCAGCTGGTTCGGCGCCTGGGGCCTCCAGAACGTCATGTTCCAGTGGCTTGTCGTCGAGCAACTCAGCGCGAGCGCGGAGCGCGTCGGCACGGCGCAGATGGCCATCCTGCTGCCGAACCTGATGTTCCTGCTCCTTGGCGGCGCGATCGCGGACCGGATCGATCGCGTTCGCGCCCTGGTCCGGCTCCACCTGGCGGCGTCGTTCTCGTGCGCGGGGCTCGCCGCGCTGGTCTTCTACGGCTGGCTCTCGTACCCCCTGCTGATCGGCTACGCGCTCCTGATGGGCACCCTCCAGTCGTTCGTGATCCCGGCACGGGACGCACAGCTCTCGGACGTCGTGGACTCGGGCATGAGCCGGGCCGTCGCCGGGCTCACCATGGTGCAGCACGGCGGGCAGGGGATCGGCGCGCTCGGCGCCGGGCTCGCCAACCTGGTGGGCGCACCGCTGGTGCTGGGTCTCCAGTCGTTGATCCTGCTGGCGGGCACGCTGGCGACGCGGCGGCTCCCGAGGGTCGAGCGCCCGCCGCGAGAGAGCCGGGCTCCGCTGAGACTGGTCGAGCTCCGCGCGGGTCTCGTCGAGGTGATGGGCTCGCAGGTGCTGCGGGCCGTGATGCTCCTGAACGTGAGCGTCGGGCTGGTCTTCGTCGGCTCGTACCTGGTGATCCTGCCGCTCCTGGTGCGCGAGTTCTACGGAGGCGGTGCCGCCCGCATGGGCATCCTGGCCGCGGTGCTGCCGATCGGCTCGATCATCATCAACCTGGGCATCCTGGTGCGCGGCGGCATCGAGCGGAAGGGTCTCTCGCTGCTCCTGGGCCAGGGCTTCGCCGGGCTGTGCCTGGGCGGCCTGGCCTTCGGCCTGCCGTTCTGGGGGGCCGCCCTGTCGACGGTGGGCTGGGGCGTGGGCGCCGCGTTCGCCATCAACGCCAGCCGGACGCTGTTTCAGGAGCACGCGTCCGAGGCGAACCGGGGCCGGGTGCTCTCGGTCTACTCGCTGGCGATCCTGGGAACGGCGCCCGCAGGAGCGCTCCTGACGGGCTTCCTCGCCGGCCGGGTGGGCACCCTCGAGACCCTGGCGATCCACTCCTCGGCGATGACGGCGCTGATCCTGGCGACGCTGCTGTTCACCCAGGTGCGCCGGTTCCGCTGAGCCTCAGCCGAGGAAGTACTCCGACATGGGCGTCGACTCCAGGGGCCCCAGATCGAGGAACGCGTTCACGCTGTCCATCATGCGCTGGAGGCGGCGTCGGAACTCCTCGTCGCTGTCGCAGTCGTACCAGACCTTCGGATCGCGGAGCGCTCCGATCGGGAAGGTCTCCTCCACGATCCCGTCCCGGTCGGGGGCGTCCGCGGTGAGCTTGCGCACCACCGCGTTGCGCACGTAGGCCGTGGTCGCCTGGATCTCGAGGGCGACCGCCTTGTGCTCGTGGTTCCAGTGGTCGATGAACTCCGCGTTCGAGAGCGCGGGAAGCTTGTTGATGCAGGTGACCATGTTGACGCCTGCTGCCCGCTCGCCGACGGGCGGCTCGTGAACCAGGGGGCGGGATTCCACGACCAGATAGCCGGCCAGCACGGAGGACTCGCGGGCCAGTGTCGCCTGGCACGGCGCCCGGTCGTCGGCGTTCTCCATCCAGAGGGAAACCATCGCCCGAATCGGGGGATCGCTCCGCGAGATCGTGACCCCGGCGCCCCGGGCCACGTCCTCGTCGTTCACGTTGACGCTGATGCGCGAGGCGCCTGCGCGGCGCAGAGCGGGCGCGGCCTTCTCGATCAACGCCGCGCGCAGGTCGGCGCCGGGAGCCGACGCCTCGCGAGAGAGCAGGTAGACGAGCTTCTCCACGGCGGTCTCAGGAGCGGCGCGCAAAGCGGGCGTGGGTCTCGGCGAGGGCGCCGGGGCCGGCCACCGTCCTGAGGTCGCGGCGGTGGAGCTTCCGGCCGTCGGCGTCCTTCAGCTGGAGCTTCGGCACCCGCCGCCGGGTGCGGCGATCCTTCACGATCACGGGCTCGTTGCCCTTGCCGTAGATCCACTCGTCGGACCACTCGCGGAGCGTCGTCAGGACCGGGAGCAGGGCCTCGCCCTTGTCGGTGAGTCGGTACTCGTAGCGGGCGCCCTGCCGGCCCACATTCACCTTCTCCAGGATCTGGTGGTTGACCAGGTGCTGCAGGCGGCTCGACAGGACGTTCTTGGCGATACCGAGGTCGGCCTCGAAGTCGGCGAATCGGCGCATTCCGAAGAAGGCGTTGCGCACGATCAGCAGCGTCCACCAGTCGCCCAGGGCCTCCAGGGCCTGGGCGATGCCGCAGTTCATCTCGTGGAAACGCGTTCGCCCCATGACCCGCCCAGTCTAACTTGATTTGGTTGCGTAAAGCAACCGAATGGCCCATCCTCGCGTCGGGAGGATGCCCATGTCGACGTCGCTTTCGCGTTCGCCTTCGCTCTCGCTCTCGGAATGGAAGCCCAGCGCCTGCGTCCTGTGCGAGTGTAACTGCGGGATCGAGATCC
>JAPUKG010000200.1 GCA_027295775.1 Pseudomonadota bacterium | reverse complement strand
AGGGCCGTACGGAGCGCCCAGGAAGGCAAACCGATCAGCGGTGGCGGATGTATTCGCCGCCGCGTACCACAGCGAGTGTCGGCCCGGAGGGCCGTACGGAGCGCCCAGGAAGGCAAACCGATCAGCGGTGGCGGATGTATTCGCCGCCGCGTACCAGAGCGAGTGTCGGCCCGGAGGGCCGTACGGAGCGCTAAAACTAGTTATAATCCAGCATTCATCATGACCACCACGGGCTGGCAATGTGGGGCGTTGTTCGTCGTCGGCGGGGCCGAGGACCGCAAGGGGTCCAAGCTCATCCTGCGGCAGTTCGCCGAGCGGGCGGGCGGCCCCGAGGCGCGGATCCTGGTGGTGGGGACCGCGTCGTCGGCGCCCGGCGTGATCCTGGCCGAGTACAAGAACGCGTTCGACGAGCTTGGCGTCGGCCACCTCGACCTGACCGCCCCGCGGACGCGGGCCGAGGTCGACGACCCAAAGCTGGTGGAAACCCTCGACCGGGCGACGGGTGTGTACTTCACGGGCGGCGATCAGCTCCGGCTGGTCTCGACTCTCGGCGGAACCGAGTTCGCCCGGCGGCTCCGCTGGCGGTTCACAGAGGGGCTTCACCTGGGCGGATCCAGCGCCGGAGCCTCGGCGATGAGCTCGGTGATGATCGGCCGCGGCCGAGGCAAGCGCACCCCGCGGCTCTCGAGCGTCCGCCTGGCGCCGGGCCTGGGGATACTTCCGAGGGTGATCGTCGACCAGCACTTCCGCGAGCGCGACCGCCTGGGCCGGTTGGTCACGGCGGTGATCGAGCACCCGGGCCTGCTCGGCTTCGGGGTCGACGAGGATACCGCGTTCGTGGTTGATCCCCAGGGCGAGGTCGGGGTGATCGGCAAGGGAACCCTGACGATCGTGGACGGTCATCATCTCGTGGGGTCGAACATCGCCGAGGTGCGCGACCACCAGCCCCTGGCGTTTTTCGGGATCCACCTGCATTCGCTCGCGCAGGGATGGCGCTACGACATCAATACCAGGGAAGTCCAGCTTCCCCGCCCCACCGCGGGTCTCCTGCGGGTCGCGGCCCAGTAGACGGTCGGGACTGGAGGAATCGATGAAGATCCTGAGCATCCGCGCGCTGCGCGGGCCGAGCATCTATCACAACCAGCCGTGCATCATCATGCGCCTCGACATCGAGGAGCTGGAGGAGCGCCCCAGCAACACGATCGACGGCTTCCGCGCCCGCCTCGAGGCCAAGCTGCCGTCGCTCCAGGAGCACCGCTGCAGCGTGGGCGAGCCCGGCGGCTTCTTCCAGCGGGTGGTCGAGGGCACCTGGATGGGGCACGTCATCGAGCACGTGGCCATCGAGCTGCAATGTCTCGCGGCGATGGAGGTGGGCTACGGCAAGACCCGCGGCACTGCGACCCCGGGCATCTACAACGTCGTCTACCGCTACCTCGAAGAGCACTGCGGCCTCTACGCGGGCAACCAGGCGTTCGACCTGGTCGAGCACCTGATCGTTGCGAGCGAGGACGACTTCGATCTCGACGCCGTCGTGCAGCGCCTCAAGGAGCTGCGCGAGCGGTATCGCCTCGGCCCGAGCACACAGGGTCTGGTCGACGAGGCCATTCGCCGGAGCATCCCCTGGGTGCGCCTCAACAACCGCTCGCTCGTCCAGCTCGGCCACGGCGCCCGCCAGCAGCGCATCCAGGCCACGACCACGAGCCGGACATCCTCGATCGCCATGGACCTCGCCTGCGACAAGAACGCGACCAAGCGTCTGCTCGACGAAGCGGGCGTGCCGGTGCCCCGCGGCGAGGAGGTCCAGACGCTGCCCGGCGCCCTCGAGGTGGCCCACGAGATCGGGTTCCCCGTGGTGATCAAGCCCGTCGACGGCAACCACGGCAAGGGGGCAACCATCGGCGTCAACGACGACGAGCACGTCGCGTCGGCATTCGAGGCGGCCAAGGCCTTTTGCCGCTACGTCATGGTCGAGCGCCAGCTCGTCGGAGAGGACTTCCGCGCGCTGGTGGTCGACCACCAGTTCATCGCCGCCGCCCACCGGGTGCCCGCTCACGTGATCGGCGACGGCGAGCGCACCGTGGCCGAGCTGATCGAGATCACCAACCGCGACCCGCGGCGCGGCTTCGGCCACGAGAAGGTGCTCACCGAGATCGAGGTCGATCAGATGACCAAGAGATTGCTCGAGCACTCGGGGCTGACGCTCGAGTCGGTCCCGGCGAAGGGACAGCGGGTCATGCTCAAGTCAACGGCCAACCTCTCGACGGGCGGGACCGCGGTGGACGTCACCGACGAGGTGCACCCCTCGAACGTGGCCACCTTCGAGCGCATCAGCCGCATCATCGGCCTCGACATCTGCGGCATCGACATCATCGCCTCCGACCTGCGGCAGCCGCTGAGCGGCGGGGGCATCATCGAGGTCAACGCGGCGCCCGGCTTCCGCATGCACCTCGCCCCCAGCGAGGGGCTGGCCCGCAACGTCGCCGAGCCGGTCATGGACATGCTCTTCCCCGACGGCACCGACGGGCGGATCCCCGTCGTGGCGATCAGCGGCACCAACGGCAAGACCACCACCACGCGTCTGCTCGCCCACATCATGCGCGGCCAGGGATACCGCGTCGGCTTCACCACCACCGACGGCGTCTACATCGACGGCCAGCTCACCATGGCCGGCGACATGACCGGTCCGTTCGCGTCGGGGGTGGTCCTC
>JAPUKG010000020.1 GCA_027295775.1 Pseudomonadota bacterium | reverse complement strand
CGATCGGGCGATGGGCCTCTTTCCCGCCGACCGCCGGGCGAGCACTTTACACGGATCGACGGAGAACTGCCAATGAATCCGGCGGCTTCCCCGCCTGCGGCGCTGGCGCGCGAGCTGATCGCGCGCTTCGGGCCCCACCCGGCGACGCAGCTCGGGCTCCACCTCGGCGACCCCGACGACGAGACGCTCGGACGCTGGCTGGTGGGGGCCTGTCTGGCGGACCCGCGCCTGGGCCCCGAGCGCCTGCGGTCCGGCCTTCGGGCGCTGGCTGCCGCGGGGGTGGCGGCGCCCCGGACCATCGCTGCCGCCGAGCCCGCGACCCTGGCGGCGGCCCTCGCCGGGGCCGACTACCCGAAGCCCGAGGTCGCCGCGGTCGTGCTGTGGCGCGCGTCGAGCGCGCTGGTGGAGGACCACGATGGGTCGGTCGCCCGGCTGGCCGGCGCAGCGGAGGGACTCGAGGATCTCGCCGGCCGGGTCGCGCGACTGGCGCCGGGAGTGGGCCGGGCCACGGTGATCCGCTTCCTCCAGCCCCTGCGCGGGACCTGGCCCGCCGCGGACGAGCTGCCGCTCGACACCGCCGCACTCGCGGCTGCAGTTCATCTGGGCTGGCTGCGCGACGGAACGGACGAGGAGAGCGCGCCGGCAACCCTGCGCACTGCCCTCGGCGCGGAGTCGCCGCCGCTCCACGACGTGGAGGCGGCGCTGGGACGGCTGGGACGGCGCTCGTGCGTCCGCGGGCGCCCGGATCGCTGCCCCCTCGGCGCTGACTGCCCGCTCTCGGAACAGTAGACTCCCGCCCCGTGAGCGAGAGCCCCCGCGTCATCCACAAGAAGACCGGCAACTTCCTCGAGGACTTCCGGTCCGGCCAGGTGTTCCGGCACCACGGCGGCAAGACCGTCACCGAGGGCCTGTTCGCCATCTTCACCGACTTCTCGATGGCCACGAACCCGCTGTGCAAGAACGCGCGCTACGCCCGCGCCTACGGCTACCGGGATCTGGTCTGTCCCCCCAGCCTGGTCATGCTCGTGTCCTTCAGCCAGACCGTGGAGGACATCTCGGAGAATGCCCGGGCCAACCTCGAGTACATCGACATGCGCTACGGCGCGCCGGTCTACGTGGGGGACACCATCGAGGTCGAGACCAGGATCGTGGGGGTCCGTCCCTCGTCCAGCCGCCCGAACCTGGGGATCGTCCACGTGCAGTCCACGGCGCGCAAGAACATCGGCGCCGACGACGAGGCGGTGGTGATGACCTGGCAGCGCAAGGTGCAGGTCTACAAGGGGGACGAGAAGGCCGACGTGCAGAGCTTCGAGGTCGCGCCCGACGACATCGGGTGCGAGCTCTGGCTGCCCGCCTACCAGCCCGACCGCGACTACAAGGCGCTGGCCCACCTGACCAGCCCGGACAGCTACTTCGAGGATCTAGAGCCCGGCACCCGCATCGAGCACTCGCGCGCCCGCACCATCACCGACGAGCACATCATGCTGACTGGCATCCTCGACAACACGAGCCAGGTGCACTGCAACCAGCAGATGATCGATCTCGACCCCGAACAGTATGTGGGGGGCAAGCTGATCATCTTCGGCGGCATCCCGTTCGTGCTCTGTCTCGGCATCTCGGGACCCGACGTCAGCGACAACGCGCTGGGCGAGGTGGCCTACCCCACCGGCACCCACACGGCGCCGCTCTTCGCGGGCGACACCGTATACGCAGCCACCGAGATCCTCGCGAAGCGGGACTACCCCGGCCGCCCCGACCTGGGACTCGTGGAGACGCGGCTGCTGGGCCATAAATTCGAGCGGGCCGAGGGCGAGAAGAGCGATGACGCTCCCGCAGGCTGGAAGAAGACCCGCATCTTCGACCTGCAGCGCAACCTCGCCGTCAAGCGCCGCAGCCACTACGCCGGCTAGCGCTAGAGCTCGGGGCCCATCCCCTTTCGCGCGTCGAGCTCGGAGCGGATGCGCTTGTGCTCGGCCTCGTTCAGGCGGAAGCGCGAGAAGATCAACGCGCCGATCAGGTAGCAGGCCATGGGAAACAGCGCGTAGAGCGCGCGCAGGGCGGTCTTCGCCTCCGCGGTCTGCTCCACGTTGGGGACGAAGCCCGCGCCCTGGAGGATCAGGCCGGTGAGCATCAACGTGAGCCCGGTGGCACTCTTGAACACGAAGTTCCAGGCCGCGAAGTACGCCCCCTCCTTGCGCTGACCCGTGGTGTACTCGTCGTAGTCGATGATGTCCGCCTGGACGGACGGCGCGACTACCGCCCCGCAACCGGCGCCCAGTCCCAGGAAGACCGCCAGCGTGCTGATCAACGCCACGTCGCCCTCGCCGAGGAAGAACATGCCCCCGAATCCGAACCCGGCGACCAGCATCGAGAACAGCCAGAGGTTCTTCTTCCCGAAGCGGTGCGAGAGCCTGACCCAGATCGGCACCGAGATCATCGAGGGGATCAGGTACAGGAAGAGGTAGAGCGGAGTCAGCTCGGGGGTTCCGACGATGTACTCGGCCACGTACGGCGTCAGGATCCCGATGGTGGCGCCGCCCAGGCTCTCGATCAGGAACACGATCAGTAGCAGGCGCGCGTGGGGATTGCGGAAGACGTCGGAGAAGGCCTTGAAGGGATTGCTCTCGCCACGCCCCTGGTACTCCGGGCGCTCGCGGATGCCCGTCACCAGCCAGATCAGGAGCGCTCCGGTCACGAGGGACGCCACGACCGAGAGCTCCATCGCACGATCCCGCGGCGATGAGGCCCCGATCAGGAGCGTCATGCCGCCGATCGCCGCCAAGGAGCCGAGGCTCCAGCTCAGGTGCCGCACCCCGAAGATCCGGGTGCGCTCGTGGTAGCTGTCGCTGAGCTCGGCGCCGAGCGAGGTGTGGGGCACGATCACGATGGTCATGGCGGAGTAGAAGAGGAAGACGCCCACGGCCATCCAGGCCACCAGGGCGCGATCGCCCAGTGCGTCCGGCGGGCTCCAGAGCATGAAGAAGGCCAGGCCGATCGGCAGCACCGAGGCCAGGATCCAGGGACGGCGCCGTCCGAGGCGCGTTTGGGTGCGATCGCTGAAGTACCCCACCAGGGGATCGGTCACGGCGTCCCAGAGCCGCGAGATCCCGAAGATGAAGCCCATGGCGGCGGGCGCGATCAGCAGCACGTCGGTGGCGAACTTCATCAGGTAGATGTTCACCAGCAGGAACATGTACCCGACGCCCACGGTGGGGACGTTGTAGAGGCAGATGGTCGACCAGGCCAGCCGCGGCGCGGCCACCTCGGGTGCCTCGGGCGCGGGGGCCAGGGCCTCCGGCGTGGTGGAGGTCAAGTGGGGGGTCCGCCCTTTCCGGTTCAGGGAATGAGTGCGTTCGCGGCCGTGGGCATCGAGTCCGCCACGCGGACGATCGGAATGCCTGTCTGGGTGTTCTGGTGCATCTCTTCGAAGGCGCGCGGCAGATCCTCGAAGGCGTAGATCTCGTTGTGCACGGTGGGCTTGAAGACCGAGCCGTACAGCTCGGTGGCGGCGGCGCAGCCCACGACGGTCTCGTAGTGCGTGTGGTCGAGGGTGACCTGCTTCACCGACGCCAGTGTGGAGTTGTATTCGATGACCTGGGAGAGCTGCCAGCCAGCGCTCACGTTCACGCCCTGCCGGGCGGCCACCGCGAAGCCAGCCGGGAACACGGGGCCGCGCAGCATGTCGCACACGATGTGCATCTGCTCCCCGTTCGTGAGCTGGCGGACCTCCCGGGAGAAGGCGCGCACGTCGTCCCGGGACGCGAAACGGTTGAACTGCTTCTGGTCGATGCCGGCGATCCCCTGCTTCTCCAGGGCTTCCCGGCGTTCGGGGTTGCCCGAGCAGAGCCAGGCGTTGTGCCCCTCGGACTTGGCGAGCATCAGGAAGAGCTCGGACACGCCGCCCCCGAAGCCGAGGACATTCAGCACGGCGCGCCGCTCGCGGGAGACCTTCAGGCGGTAGATGCCGATCGCTCGGCGCCAGAGGTGATGGGCGGTGGGCGCCCGCAGCGGCAGCGCGGCGATCTCCCAGAGGTTGAGGCCGCACGAGAGCGGCGCGTGGACGAGCTGCCAGTCCCCGATGACTGCCTCCTCTGCATACCACCCGACCGAGTCTTCCGTGTCGTAGGCCCAGATCCGCTGGGGATAGCCGTGCTCATCCGGATCGCCGTTGCAGTGGGTGACGGCGATGTCGCCCTTCTGGAAGCGCGTCACGTCGGCACCGACGTCCACGACCTCGCCCACGGCGCTGTTGCCGGGATAGATCTTTCCGCCCCGGCTCTCGGTGATGTTGACGGTGTCGGCCAGCGCCGCGTGATCGACGTTGTGCTCCGCGGAGACCGCGAGGATCTTTAGCCTTACGTCGCCGGGGCCCATGTCGCGAAGCTCGAGAGTGCCGAGCTTGATCACGTTGGCGACGTTCATGTCGTCGACTTCGCCGCCGACGCGCTCGCGCTCCGCAGCAATGTCTTCGACGCTGATCGAATAGGCTCGGGGCATGACTTCCTCCGCGCGGGCCGCCACAGCTTAACAGGTTGATGGAGGCCGGGAAAAACAATAGAGTACGCGCGCTTATGAGATTCTACGAGTACGAGTCGAAGGCGCTCTTCCGACGCCACGGGCTGCCCCT
>JAPUKG010000002.1 GCA_027295775.1 Pseudomonadota bacterium | reverse complement strand
AGCACGTTCTCCTGGAGCGCGATCGAGACGTGGGAGCGCAGGCTGGCGGTGGTGAACCGGCGGATGTCCACACCGTCGATCGAGATGGATCCCTCCACCGGGTCGAAGAGCCGGAGCAAGAGCGCCATCAACGTGCTCTTGCCCGAGCCGGTGGGGCCGACCAGGGCCGTGATGCTGCCGAGGCGCACCTCCAGATCGACGTTCGAGAGGACCGGCCGATCGGGCTGGTAGGCGAAGGAGACGCCCCGGAAGCACACGCCCTCCTTCACGTCGCGAAGCGGCACGGCGTCCGGTGCGTCCACGACCTCGGGCTGGAGGTCCAGCACCTCGAACACCCGGTCCAGGCCGATGGCGATGTCCTGGACCCGTCCCCAGGTGCGATACGCCTCGCGCGCCGAGTTGGCGCCGTCGCCGATGCGCAGCTTGAAGAAGTTGTAGAGACCCAGGTTCCAGGCGCTGAAGCCCGCGACGGCCAGGGTGAGGTTGACGCCGTCGCGGGTGGCGATGGTCGCGAGGGCGATCCCCGCGAGCACGGCCGTGCCGAGCACCCAGAAGATCAGCACCTGATACACAGCGAACAGGTTGCGGGCGGTGAACGCCTCCTTGAACGCGTCCAGGCTGCTCCACTCGAAGCGGTCCTGCTCGACGCGCTCGGCGCCGTAGGCCTTGATCACCTTGATCCCCGAGAGGGTCTCCTGGATGCGCGAAGTGAGGCGGCTGTTCGTCTCCCGGGCCCGGCGGAAGCCGACGCGCATGGGGCGGGAGAACCGGTTGCCGATCAGCAGCGTGGGCGGCCACACCAGCGCCAGGACCACGGCCAGCCTGGGCTCGAAGGCCGCGACGACGGCGAGGGAGAAGAGAAAGCGACCCAGGCTGGCCACGGGGGTCAGGATCAGCACCTCGATCAGCTGCGTGACCATGGCACTGTCCTGGTACAGGCGGTAGATCGCGTCCCCCACCTTGTTGTCGGCGTGGAAGCGAAGCGAGAGCGACTGCAGGCGATCGAGCAGCTCGACACGCAGGTTCTGGTTCACGCGCTGGAGGATCCAGATCTGGTAGTAGAAGAGCGCGATGATGGCCGGAACGAGGAACACGGTGACGACGAGCCCGGCCACGATCACCGTGCGGGCGAGCTCGTGACGGCGCGCGGCCGTCAGCGCCTCCACGTGGACCCAGTGCGCCGGGTCGAGTCCGAGTAGCTGCGCCTCCAGCTCCACCAGCGGCTCGCCCTGGAGGACGCGCGTCCAGAACAGGTCGTACATGAGGAAGCCGGGCGGCAACATCATGACAGCGATCCCGGCGAAGCCCAGTGCCAGGGCGACGATGTGCCAGCGCACTGGACGCAGCAGCCCGACGCAGCGCAACAGGATCCCGAGGACGAGGCGGAAGTGGAGCCGGTCTCCCTGCCCCCCCGCTCCGAGCCGTTCGAGCCCGGCGAGCGGGGTGCTAGAAGGCGTCTGCGCGGTCATCGATCTCCTGGTCCGCCCGGCTTCGGGATGATCGCAGACCCGACTGTCCGTTGAAAGAGCGCGGGGCGTGCGATAGTGGTAGGCGCCGCAGCCCTGGGGGATGGCGTGGTCAATGCACTCGACAGGCTTCGTGACCTCGGCGCCGGGCTCTCGCGCTTCACCGAACGCTGGGTGCCCGACGCCTGGGTGATCTGCATGATGCTCACTGCAGTGGCTCTCGCCCTCGCCATCGGGGGCGCCGGGGCCGGAGTGGAGGAGGCCGTTCTCGCCTGGGGCGGGGGGGTCTGGAACCTGCTGACCCTGGCCATGCAGTTCACCATCGCCATGGTCGCGGCCCACGCCTGCGTCACATCGCGCCCCGTGTTCCGCCTGCTCGACCGCCTGGCCTCGCTTCCCGATCCCGAGCGACCGGTGCAGGCGGTGGCATTGGCGGGCGTGTTCTCGATGGTGACCGGCTACCTCAACTGGGCACTGTGCCTGGTGGCCTGCGCCCTCTTCGTTCCCTTCCTGTGCCGGCGCAACCCGAAGACCGACGTGCGCGTGCTGGTCGCGGCGGCCTACCTGGGGCTCGGCACCGTGTGGCACGGCGGTCTCTCTGGATCGGCGCCCCTGATCCTGGCCACTCCAGGCAATCCGCTGCTGGCGCCCGAGAGCGGGATCTCCGTCGTCGACCGGCTCTACCCGGTGACCGAGACGCTGTTCATCCCGTTCAACCTCGTGTACCTGTTCGCGGTTGGCGGCGCCGCGCTGCTGGCCGTGATGCTCCTCCATCCCCGCCGCGACCCGCACACGCTGACACCGGAGCAGGTGGACGCCATCCTCCCGGCGCCGCCCGAAGACGATCCGAGGCCGGACTCACCGGGGGAGCGACTCGATGCCTTTCGCGGCTGGGTGTGGCTGGCGGTGCTGCTCCTGGTGTATCCGCTCGGGCACTCCATCGCGACGCGCGGGTTCGGCACGAGCTGGACCATCAACGCGTACAACGTCACCTTCCTCGCGCTGGCCTTGCTGCTCCACGGGCGACCGCTGCCTTTCCTGCGCGCGTGTCGCCGCGGCGTCGACGCCGCCTGGGGCATCATCCTGCAGTTCCCGTTCTACGCGGGCATCTTCGGCCTGATGCAGGGCACTGCGCTCGGCCCGTGGCTGGGCGAGCTCTTCGCGAGGCTCGCCACCACGGGCACCTATCCCTTCGTCGTCTACGTCTACTCGGGATTCATGAACCTGTTCGTGCCGTCGGCGGGCTCCAAGTGGCTGATCGAGGCGCCATTCCTGATCCCAGCGGGCCAGGCGCTCGACGTGTCCACGGTGACGGTGCTGCTCAGCTACGCGTACGGCGACTCCACCACCAACCTGATCCAGCCCTTCTTCGCGATCCCCATCCTGGCCGTGACGCGCCTGCGTTTCGGCGACATCGTCGGCTACACCTTTCTCGTGGCGCTCGTCTGCTTCGCCGTCAGCGCCGCCGCCATGTTCCTGATCCCGCCGGCCCTCTGAACTTCGCTCGGCTTCGCCTCGCTCCAGTCAGATGCGGAGGCGCGAGCTTGGGCGTCGGGTGGCGTTGCGGTGCAGGAGCGCGCCCACCATCATGCCGACCAGCAGGATCGACCCCCCGGTGATCCACTCGGGCCAGCGCGCTCCCGCCTTCAGCTCCAGGTTCTCCAGGCTCAGCCGCCCGATCTCGGACTGTTGCTCGACGTCGCGTCCCGAGAGGGACGCATTCGTTTCGCGGAGCTGCGCCGCTTCTGCGCTGGTGGTCTCGAGCTTCTGCTGGAGATCGACGGTCTGGGCTTCGAGCTGCTCCAGCCGCAGCGAGGGCGGTGGCTCGGCCTGTAGGTAGCCCACCGGGATCCAGCCCTCCTTGCCGTCTCCCAGCCGCACCTGGGTCCAGCTCTCGGCGCGCTTCAGGATCGTGACACCGTCGCCCGTCTTCATGACGCCCACGATCCGGAACTGCGTACCGGGACCGGTGCGCAGGTTGAGGCGGACCTCTCCCCGCACCCAGGCGTACTCGGCGCCCGCGGCGTTCGCCCAGAGTGCGGCCAGCGCGATCGCGAGCACGAGTGCGCGGAGCGTGCGCGTTGTCCTGTTCCCCATGGTGCCCCCCTGATTTGAGCCGCCAGTTGCGCAACGCCCGGGATTCTATCGCAGCCGGCCGCGCAACCTTTTGCCAGGGGCGCGGTTGGATCCGGCAGATCGAGAGAACCCAGCGAGAGGAGAGTGATGATGGGCACCCGAACGAGCAACCTCACCGGCTCCCTGGCCATGGTGGCGGCGATCCTCCTGCTCGGAGGCGCCGGGCTCGCGAGCAGCGCCAGCGCCGGGGTCGAGGCCCGGGAGGCGAGCCAGCGCGAGCGGATTGATCGGGGCGTCGAGGAAGGCTCCTTGACCCGCCGGGAGGCACGCCGCCTGGGGCACGAGCAGGTGCGGATCGAGCGAACCGAACGCCGCTTCCGTCACAACGACGGGCACCTGGGCCCGCGCGAGCGAGTCGTGCTGCAGCGCATGCAGAACCGCTCCTCGCGGCACATCGCCCGCGCCAAGCACAACCGACGGACTCGCTGAGCGCCGAGGCGAAGGCGAACGAAGGCGGGCCCCTGCAAGACTGGCTCCCCGGGTAGGACTCGAACCTACGACCCAGCGGTTAACAGCCGCTTGCTCTACCAACTGAGCTACCGGGGAATGCTCGAAGCGCGGGGATTCTAGCCTGCCTTTCCGACCCGGGAAGGGCCCTCCGGCGACGCGGGGCCACCGTGCACTGCGTCTGGCCGTCACACGAAGCGGATCTCGAGGATCTCGAACTCGCGGGTGCCCTTGGGCACCACGACGGCCACTGCGTCGTCGACACTTCGGCCCATCAGCGCGCGCGCCACCGGCGACGTCACCGAGATCAGACCGCGGTTCACGTCGGACTCTTCCTCTCCGACGATGGTGTAGGTCACCTCCTCGGACGTCTCGGTGTCGCAGAGCAGCACGGTGGCGCCGAAGCGCACCTGGTTGGAATTCTGGCCGGCGGCATCGATCACCTGGGCTCGGGCGAGCAGGTCCTCCACCTGGGCGATGCGCGCTTCCAGGTGGGCCTGGTGCTCCTTGGCCGCGTGGACCTCGGCATTCTCGGAGATGTCACCGTGAGCCCGAGCGACTTCGATCTCCCGGGAGTTGCGCCGCCGCTCCACGGTCTTCAGCTGATGGAGCTCCGTTTGGAGCTTCTCGTAACCGCCGGGCGTCATCGGGGCCCGCTCGCTCATCCCGTCGCGCCTCCTCGCCTCGCAGTCGGTCCCGCCCGGAGCCCCGCCGAAGCCAGCTACTCTCCCTCGGACCTGGAAGGGGCAGGCCCGAAATGCGAATCCGGCCCTCCCCGCAGGGGGCGCCGGTTCGGATCCAACGGTACGGACCGAATCAGCGCGGGTCAACGAGGAGAGCGGCCGTGGAGGACGAGGAGGGGCTCCAGCCCGACCGCGAGCCCCTGTCCCCGCCACAGCCCCCCTCTCCGGCGGGCTTCATGCGCTGGGGCCTGCTCTTCTACGGGGCGATGGCCGCCGTGGCCGTGGTCTGGCGGATCGGCCTGTACGGCGAGCCCATCCTGTTCACGGATGCCGAGGCCTCCCTCGGCGGGCTGCGGCTGACTCGCGACGCCCTGCTGGGGGTTGCTGTCGGTGGGGCGATCGTCGGGCTCTCCCAGCTGACCACCCGGCGAACAGCCTGGGGCCAGCGCCTGGCCCGGGCCCTGGCTGAGGGCCTGGGCGCGATCTCGACCCCCAACGCCCTCCTGCTGGCCCTGGCCAGCGGCATGGCCGAGGAGCTCTTCTTCCGCGGCGCCCTCCAGCCGCGAGTCGGCTTGGTTGCCGCCAGCCTGCTGTTTGGCGCCCTCCACTTCGTGCCCCGCCGCGAGTTCCTGCCCTGGACGGGGTTCGCCGTGGCGGCCGGCTTCGTATTCGGCGCGCTGTTCGAGGGCACCGGCAACCTGGTGGCACCGATGGTGGCCCACGCGGTGGTCAACGGCGTCAACCTGCCGCTCCTGATCCGCGAGTACGCGTCTCCCGGAGACCGAGCTAGATCGTGATCTCGCCGCCCTTGAAGGGGTCGTCGACGGTCACGTTGAGTGCGCGCACCCAGGGGCGGCCGCCACGGACGAACTCGATCACGTTCACACAGGCGAAGTCCTGGTCAAAGGACAGGAAGCGCTCGAGCGGGAGCCCCAGCAGGCAGGTGAGGAGCAGGCGGTTGAGGCCGCCGTGGGCCACCACGAGCACGCGCCTTCCAGGAGCCTCGATGCACTCGCGGAGGGCCACCAGCGCACGATCCACGATCTCGCCCAGGCTGTCGCCGCCTTCGAGCCGAACCTCATCGGGCGGAAGGCGCCGCAGGTCCTTCACCAGCTGGATGTAGAGGCGGGCCACGCCGCGCATGTCGCCTCCGCCGGGCGGATAGAGCCGTAGCTCCTCCAGCTCGGACCGGGTCTCGACCTCCAGCCCGTGGGGCTCCGCCACGATGCGGGCGGTCTCATGGCTGCGCGTGAAGGTGGACGAGAAGGCGGCGTCCAGGTGGTGATCCACCATCGCCCTCGACACGGCTTCCACGCCGTGCCGACCGTCGGGCGTGAGCTTCAGGCCCGGGTCGTCCTCCGGCGCGACCACCGGCGTGTCGAGTCGCGGCTCGTAGGTCTTGCCGTGCCTCATCAGGTAGAGGCACTTGCCCTCGAGTGCGGGATCCGCAGGGAAGACGCGCGGCACTTCAGCGAGTGCCGCGCGCGAGCTCGCTCACGAGTCGGAGTGATCCGGAATCAGGCGATCTTCGAGGATGCGGAGGATGTACCCGATGAGCATCAAGTTCGGGAGGCGTAACAGGGCGGCGCCTTCGATCCCCGCGCTCTTCCCGAAGTCCTCCGCGTAGGTCTTGAAGAACTCCAGGGTGTCCATGGGAACATTCTTGGCCAACATCTCGTTGATGGAGTCGACCCCGAGGTCTTCGAAGACCTCCGCGAACTGCCACGCCATCTCCTCGAGTGTCATTTCGCTCTCCGCTGGAAGGCCCTGGTCGCGGCGCGGGTGCGCAGGCGTTCGAGGGTCGGTTCGAGTGCTCGTCCGGAAAACCGACGCGATCGTGACACCCGTACCATGCCCTGTCAATCAACTCCCCCTCCGCGCGCCGTCGACCAAACTTGCGTCGCTGCGAGCCGCCGCGGCCACATCACGGATCACTGCAGCATTGCTGAACCAATCCGGAGAGGAGACGCCGGAGTTGCACATCAGCTTCCGAACAGCGCTCGGACGCGGGGAAGGGCTACAGGCTGAGCGCGTCCTCTGGCTCCTCGACCACTTGCTCGTTCGCGGCGTCGAAGAGCGCCTCCCGCACGAACAGAGGCGCCTTGACCCGTAGCGCGATGGCGATGGCGTCGCTGGGGCGCGCGTCGACTTCGACACGCCGTCCGCCCGTATGGACCACGAGCACCGCGAAGTAGGTTCCCTTCTGAAGCTCGGTCACCACGGCCCGGTCCACGGTGGCCTCGAGACCGTGCAGCAATCGCTTGGTCAGATCGTGGGTGTTGGGGCGCGGGGGCACGATTTGCTCCATCTCGCTTGCGATCGAGCGGGCCTCGGACTCCCCGATCCAGATCGGCAGCGTCCGTTCCCCGCTCTCCTCCCGCAGCACCACCACCGGCGTGTCGGTGAGCGGGTCCAGGACGATCCCGCCCACCCGGACCGGGATGTCGCGCGGGCCGCTCGAGCCCGCGAAGTCGCAGGCCAGGGCCAGACCGGCCACGAGGAGCATGGCAATGTGTTGCACCATGACGGCGGGGCGGGACAGGTGGTCGGGGCGACTGGATTCGAACCAGCGACCTCTTCGTCCCGAACGAAGCGCGCTACCAAGCTGCGCCACGCCCCGACGTGACCCGTCGCGATGCCGTCCCGAGTATGCCCCCTCCGCGTGCCGTCGCCAACTGTGCGAGGCGAGTGGCAGAGTACGGGTCTCGGGACTAAACCCCGTCCATGCCGGGGGAAACGCTCGCTCTGGATCCCCGCCTCTTCGCCCTCGTCGTCACCGCTGGGATCGGTGTGGTTCTGCTCGCCGCTTCGCTCCGACCCGCCTGGATCGTGCGCCGCCCGGTCGCGGTGCTGACGGTGGTCGCCGCTCTGTCCCTGGCGTCCTCGCTCCTGCTGTTCCGTCTGGACCCGCCCCGGCTCGCGCTCTCCATCGACGCTTCCACGGAACCGCTGCTCCCGGCCGGCGATCCGGCCCAGGAACTCTATCGCGCCGCGGTCCTCGACTTCGGCGACGACGAAATCTTCGTCGTCGCCATCGAGTGCGGGGAGGTGTTCACGGTTCCGTGTCTCACCGCCATGGACCGGGCGTCGACGCGCATCGCCCACCTGCCCGGCGTGCGCTCCGTGAAGAGCCTCCTCGACGTCACCTCCTTTCGCTACGTGGCGGAGGAGGACTGGATCGAGGTGCGGCCCTTCATCGAGGACATCCCGACGGACCCCGCCGAGCTGGCCGACCTGCGCCGGCGCGCGCTGGCCGATCCCGTGTACAGGCGATCGCTCGTCTCCGACGACGCCCGAGCGGCGGCGATCAACGTCTCGTTTCGCAAGATGACGGACAAGGAGTTCATCGACCAGGACCTCGACGGACGCATTGCGGTGATTGTCGAGGAGGAGATCGGCGGCGATGGCTTCCGCTTTTATCTGGCCGGGCGACCCCACTTGAAGACCCGCGTCTACCACGGGATGCTCGACGATCTGCGCACCCTCATTCCGCTCAGTATCGCCGTGGTCGGAGTGGTGCTGTGGATCGTCACCGGGGCGGTGCGGGGAGTGGTGATTCCAATCTCGGTGGCGCTGCTGGCCAATCTCTGGACCTTCGCCGCCATCGCGCTGCTCGAGTTTCCCCTGACACTGCTGACGGGACTGCTGGCGCCCACCCTGCTCGCCATCGGCAGTATCTACGGCGTCCACGTGCTGTCGCGCTACGAGGAGGAGGCAACCAGCCACGACGACCCGTCCGCGGCGGTGCTGGCGTCCCAGCGCCACCTCACCATGCCCGTCTCCATCGCCGGGCTCACGACGATCGCCGGCTTTGGGGCGCTGCTCATCACCGACGTGCCCGCCGTCTTCGAGGTGGGCGCCTTCTCCATGCTGGGCATCGCAGCGATCACGCTGCTGTCGCTCACCTTCGTGCCGGCACTGCTCGTGCTCCTGCCCTTGCGCCCCCGCTACGGACATCGCCTCGACCGCCACCTGGACCGGCTGCTGGACGCGCTCGCCGTCGGGGTGCAGCGGCACACGGGCTGGATGATCGGGGGCTCGCTGGTGGCGGTGGCGATCGCCGTGCTGGCCATTCCGCGCATCGTGATCGACACCGACTACCTGTCCTATCTCGACGAGGCCGACCCGGTCCGGGTCGACTTCGAGGCGGTGAACCGCCTGCTCGCCGGCGTCATTCCGATCTACGTGGTCCTGAAGGGCAACGGGCCGGGCGCCTTCCGCGAGCCCGAGTTGCTGCGCGCCGTCGAGACCCTGCAGGCGCGCATGGATGAGCTGGCCGGCGTCAGCCGCACGCTCACCTTCCTGGAGACTGTGCGGGTCCTGAACCGGGCCTTCCACTCCGACGACCCCGACGAGGAGCGGATTCCCGCGACCCGCCCGGGCGTGACCGAGCTCCTGTTCATGATTCCCAAGAGCGAGCTCCAGCGCTTCACCACCATCGACCACGCGAAGGCCAACCTGATCGTGCGCACGGGCGAGGTGGGGTCGGCGGCCATCCAGAGGCTCAGCGTCGCCCTGGAACGCGCGATCGCCGAGAACCCGCTGCCCCAGGGCGCGCTGGCGCGGGTCACCGGCAACGCGATCCTGCTCTCGCGGAGCGCGGACGGCATTGCTCGGGGCCAGCCCCAGACGGTGGGCATCGCCGTGGTCACGATCTTCCTGCTGATCACGGTAGGACTGGCGTCGGTGCGCCTCGGCGCCGTGGCGATGATCCCCAACGTGGTGCCCGTGGTGATCTTCTTCGGCCTGCTCGGCCTGGGCGTGGCCCCGCTCTCGCTTCCCACGAGCCTGATCGGCAGCGTCGCCCTCGGGATTGCCATCGACGACACCGTCCACTTTCTGGCGCGCTACCGCGCCGAGCGTCGCGTCGGCGCGAGTCCCGAAGAGGCCGCTCTTCGCTGCGGCCGCTTCGTCGGTCGCCCCATCTTCATCACCAGCGTGATGCTCTTCTTCGGCTTCCTCGTCATCGCCTTCTCCGAGTTCGCCACCCTCCAGGAGTTCGGAATCCTCTCCGCCACCACCATGGCCATCTGCCTGGTGACCGACCTGGTTCTCCTGCCCGCGATCCTGGTCCGCCTGAGGATCTAGCGCTTCGCGCCTTGGAGCGAAACAGCCTTCCGTCGCAGGTCAGTGCCAGAGGAGCAACGAGGAGCCAGTTCAGAAGGCTGGCCGCCTAGTGCGCCTCGAGCCGGCGCAGGTCGAAGACCGTGCGATCGAGCAGCGGATTCGGCTCGACCTCGGTCACCACCAGATTCGTGTAGGACTCGTAGCGCAGGTTGCGCATGGTCATGCGCTTCGGCACCCACACGTTCTCGACCATCTCGATCGACGCGTGCTCGACCCGCAGCTCCTTCGTCTCTAGGCCGCGGTCGTCCCAGTAGCGTGTTCGCAGCGGAACGAATCGCTGCTTCTCCACGTAGATCAGGAAGCGCGAGTACTCCGAGCGCATCTCCGAGTTCGGGATCGCTTCCACCACGAAGGTGGGTACCCCGTCCAGCAGCTCGTCGGGCAGCCGCTGGTACGCCGCGTGCTCGAGTTCCCTCGGGATCACGTCCTCGAAGCTGAAGTCCGTGCCGAAGACCGCCTCGCCGCGCAGGTTCACCCGCCGCACGCGGCGATGGCTCGAGAGGTACACGAACTGGTCGTTGGGCCGGTCCAGCCGGTTGATGATCAGATAGCCCGAGTGGCGCAGCTCGAAGGGATAGGTGTACTTGACCAGCGTCTTCGACAGCAGCACGCCTTCGAGGGGCTTGCGGTCCTCGCCCCGGAAGCTCTGGAACCACATCCGGAGCTTCGTCTCCTGGGCGTTGCCCGCCTCGTCACCCGAGACGAGGACGGAGTTCTGGATGTAGGAGCGGAAGCGGTTGTCGAGCACTCGCTGGTAGATGTCCCGGCCCGTGAGCTCCGCGTCCGAGGGCTCGTAGCTCGCCTGGGCGACCTCGGTGGGCTCCGCGGCGGCTTCAATCCCGAAGGGGCTGGCCCCGGACAGTGCGAGCACGAGCACCAGGATCGGAAGGGAGCGGCCGGCTCCGCCGGTCGCGACGGCGATTCCCTGCAACGGCACCACCTGCGTCTACACCCGCCCGCCGCGCGGCAGTCTACACCATGGTCCGGTATTCAGGACAGAGGGTTGCGCCGCGGCGCAGCTCCGAAATCGCCTCGGCGTAATCGGAGGCTCCGAAGACCGCCGTGCCCGCCACGAACGCATCGGCGCCGGCCCGCGCGGTGCGCCCGATCGTCTCCGAGCCGATTCCCCCGTCCACCTCGAGGTCTACGGAGAGCTCCCGCTCGTCGATCCAGCGGCGGATGGTCTCGATCTTCGACAGCGTGCCCCCGATGAACTTCTGCCCGGCGAAGCCCGGGTTCACGGTCAT
>JAPUKG010000199.1 GCA_027295775.1 Pseudomonadota bacterium | reverse complement strand
TCGGGGAGGGACCGAGCGCCCAGTCGATCCGTCTGGACCTGCCGCGCTTCACGTTGATCGGCGCGACCACGCGAGCCGGTCTCCTCACATCGCCGCTGCGCGACCGCTTCGGCTGGACGTCGCGGCTCGAGTACTACCCGGTGGATGATCTCGAGCGGATCATATTGCGCTCCGGCGGGCTGCTCCGTGTCGAGATCGATCCCGAAGCGGCGCGCGAGATCGCCGCCCGCTCGCGCGGGACCCCTCGCATCGCCAACCGGCTGCTGCGCCGAGTGCGCGACTTCGCAGAGGTGCGCGAGGGCCGCGGCCGCCCGGTCCGCCGCGAGCAGGCGCGCTACGCCCTCGAGCGGCTGAACGTGGACGAGGCCGGCTTCGACCCCCTGGATCGCGCCGTCCTGCTCACCCTGCTGGAGAAGTTCGAGGGTGGTCCCGTCGGCCTGGAAACCCTGGCTGCGGCGGTCGGCGAGGACAAGGGCACCCTGGAAGAGCTGGTCGAGCCCTTTCTCATCCACCAGGGCTTCCTCGACCGGACCCCGCGCGGTCGGGTGGCCAGCCGCCGGGCGCGCGCCCACTTCGGGTTGCCCGAGTCACCCGGCGCCATTCGCCAGGGCCGCCTTCTCTAGAAATAAAACCAAATCAATAGGTTACGGGATGACCTGCACTCCGGCTCCGGCCGCGGTCCGGCGCTCGTGCCCCCTCAACGAGACCCAGAGATCAGCCGATAGGGTAGGGGCGGAAGGGGCTTCCGCACTCGCGAGGGGATCGACGCGTGCGCTGGATCATTCGCATCTTCGGGCTCGTGCTGGGTCTGCCACTCCTGCTCGCCGGGGCCTTCGGGCTCCTGGCCGCCTACCAGGGCGACGGCCAGCTCGTGTTCGACCTGCGCTTTCAGCTCCACGACGCGGCCAAGGCGATGGATGGCACCGTCGCGCTCTACTTCGCGATCACTTTCGAGGAGTGGGTCGCCGGTCCGATCCTGCGCTTCGTGCTAGCGCCGTTGGGGCTGACATTGATGGTGGGCGGCTTCCTGGTGCGCCGCGGCGGCGTCGAGGACGAGCTCGACGAGGAAGCCGAGCCCCAGGCTGCCGCCGTGCCCATCGACAAGCGCTTGCTCAAGAAGACCCTGAGGCAGGCGGCGGCCGTGGCCAAGAAGGGCATGGTCGTCGACGCCGCCGAGATGCTGTTCTCGGCCGGCGCCCTGGACAAGGCGGCTGACTACTTCATCCAGGCGGAGGAGCATGCCCGCGCCGCAGAGATCCGCCACGACCAGAACCGCTTCATCGAGTGCGCCGAGCTCTACCTCGAGGGCGGCCAGTACGCGTCGGCGGGCACGATCTTCGCCCAGCAGGAGGAGTACGCCCGCGCAGCCGAGTGCTACCTGAAGGCCGACGGCAAGAGCGTGGCCGCCGAGATGTTCGAGAAGGCCGGGGACTTCCGCCGGGCCGGCGACTGCTACCGAGAAGTCGAGTTCATGCGCCACGCCGCCCAGATGTACGTCAAGTGCAAGGCCTGGCTGCCCGCCGCCGAGTGTCTGGACGAGGTCTACCGGGACGAGGCGCTGAAGGCGCGGGGCCGGGTCGATCCCAAGAAGCAGGCCGAGCTCAACAAGCTCGTCCGGCAGGCGGGTAGGCTCTTTGACAGGGCCGGCAAGGTGGACCGGGCCCAGGCGA
The DNA here is from genome assembly GCA_027295775.1 of Pseudomonadota bacterium. Taxonomy (GTDB): domain Bacteria; phylum Myxococcota_A; class UBA9160; order UBA9160; family UBA4427; genus JAPUKG01. The sequence continues at coordinate 3,193 of JAPUKG010000199.1, read as the reverse complement.
TTCTCGAGAAGGGCGAGTGCTACATCGAGGCGGCCCAGCTGGCACTGCGCCGCGAGGAGTTCGCGCGCGCGGCGGAGCTCTTCATCGACGCCGGCGAGGCAGAGCAGGCCGCCGAGGCGCTGCGCCAGCTCGGCGAGGACCATGAAGCCGCGCGCATCATGGGCGAGTACTGCCGCGACAACGGGGAGCACAAGCAGGCCGCCGAGCACTTCGAGGAAGCGGGCGATCTGCTCGCGGCGGGTGATCTCTACCGCCAGCTCGAGGAGTACGAGCGCGCCGGGGAGTGCTACACGCGTCAGGGAGAGCACGCCCAGGCCGCCGAGATGTACCGGGTCTGCGGCGACCGGGCCAAGGCCGCCGAGAGTTACGAGAACGCGGGTCGCTTCACCGAGGCCGCCGAGTGCTACGCGCTCTCGGGGCGCGGTGACCGCGAGGCGGAGCTCCTCGAGAAGGCCGAGGACTACCTGGGCGCCGGGGAGGTGTACCACCGCGACGCCGTGGACGACGAGGCCATCAAGGTGCTCCAGAAGGTCGCGCCGGAGAGCGAGGGCTTCGCCAAGGCGTCGGCTCTCCTGAGCGACATCTTCCGCGGACGCGGGCAGCTCTCTCTGGCGATCAAGAAGCTCGAGCAGGCGCTTGGCGACGCGGAGTTCTCCCGCGAGAACCTGCCGCTCTACTACTCCCTCGCCACCATCTACGAGGACAACGACGACGCACGGGACTGCGTCGAGATCTACGAGAAGATCCTGGCCTTCGACTACCACTACAAGGACGTGGAGAAGCGGCTCGTGCAGGCGCGCGACCGGGTGCAGCATCTGCCGTCGACGGACTCCCAGGCCCAGGAGAACGGCAGCTCCCGCGGCTTCTCCCAGGGCGGGCAGCCCGGCCGCTATCAGATCGTGGGCGAACTCGGGCGCGGCGGCATGGGCATCGTGTACAAGGCCAAGGACACCGTGCTCGACCGGCTCGTCGCTTACAAGGTGCTGCCAGACACGCTCAAGGAGAACCCGCAGGCGCTCAAGAACTTCCTGCGTGAAGCCAAGGCCGCCGCGAAGCTCAACCACCCCGGCATCGTCACGGTGTACGACGCCGGCGAGCAGGACGGTCGCTACTACATCGCCATGGAGCACGTGGACGGCACCACGCTGAAGGAGATCCTGCGGCGCCGCGGGGTCATCGCGCCCGCCGGCATTCTGCACGTGCTGGTGCAGGTGTGCGAGGCGCTCTCCTACGCCCACGAGAAGAAGGTGGTGCACCGGGACATCAAGACCGCGAACACCATGTGGACACGGGACAAGAAGGCCAAGATCATGGACTTCGGTCTGGCCAAGGTGGTGGAAGAGGTGCGCAACCACACCACCGTGGTCTCGGGCACACCCTACTACATGAGTCCCGAGCAGACGCTGGGCAAGAACATCGACCACCGCACCGATATCTACTCTCTCGGCGTTACCGTCTTCGAGATGGCAACGGGAACGGTGCCGTTTCGCGAGGGCAACATTCCCTACCACCACGTCCACACTCCGCCGCCGGATATCCGCGACCTCCGACCGGAGCTGCCCGAGGGCCTCTCGGGCATCGTGGCCCGTTGTCTCGAGAAGGACCCGGACAGCCGCTACCAGACCACCCGCGACATCCTCGACGACGTCAAGCGCTCCCTCAGCGACACCGCGAGCGCCACGCAGGGTTGAACCCCCCCATTTCCGACCCGACCCGTCGTCGGGAACGCCCCGTGGCGATCGTGATATGATGCGCGCCGACCAGGGCCGGAGACGCTATAAAGCGAAGGCCCTCCCGAAGGAGCCTTCCGCTCTCCGCGCGCTCTCCACCTGTCGGAGCGCATGGGACGAGGGGCTTCGCGGACCCAGAGCGCGGATCGACGGATCGAGAGACGGATCGAAACGGGGGGAGCTTGGCCCTACAGCAGACCATCGGGGAAAAAGTATCGTGCACGGGAATCGGACTTCACACGGGTGTTCGGGTCCAGCTGACCCTCCATCCCGCTCGCGCCAACACGGGGATTGTGTTCGCACGCCGTGATTGCGACGTCCCGGGCGAGATCCTCGCTTCCCCGTCTTCGGTGGTCTCTACCTCCCACGCCACCACGATCGCTTCGCGCGAGGATCGACGGCTGCGCGTCACCACCGTCGAGCACCTGCTGGCCGCACTCTACGCCCTCGAGGTCAACAACGTGCGCGTCGAGCTCGACGGGCCCGAGATCCCCGCGATGGACGGCAGCGCGGCGCCGTTCGTGGAGCTGATCCGCACAGCCGGTATTTTCGAGCAGAATGTCGCGCGGCCGACCCTGCGCGTGCTGCGGCCCATCGAGGTCGCGAACCGCGGCCGGCGGATCCGGATCGAGCCCGCCCGGAACTTCCAGGTCTCGTACACCATCGACTTCGAGCATCCCGCCATTCGGCACCAGGCCTACAGCATCGATTGTCTGGACGCGGACAGCTTTGAGCGCGAGCTGGCGAGCGCGCGCACCTTCGGGTTCCTCCACGAGGTGAGCGCTTTGCTGCTCGCGGGCTTTGCCCGGGGCGGGTCTCTCGAGAACACGGTGGTGCTCGACGACGAGCGGGTGCTCAACACCGACGGTCTGCGCTGGCCCGAGGAGTTCGTGCGCCACAAGATGGTCGACCTGCTCGGCGACCTGGCGCTCTTGGGGCTTCCCCTCCAGGGCCGCGTCGAGGTAGAGCGGGGAGGGCACGAGCTGCATCAGATGCTCGTCCAGGCGATCCTGCGCACGCCCGATGCGTGGTCGCTGGTCGGAGAAGACCCGGCCGTGCCCCGGGACCTCGACCTGACGCCCCGTTCCACTCTCCCGGACACGCGATAGCCGGGAGGCGAACGAAGCGGGCGCCCGCCGCAAGTCGCGCGCAGCGCGGCGCGCAGTGAGCTCACCCGAGGCTTCGCCTCGGGTGAGCCGAACGAAGCGGGCGCCCGCCTGACTCGCTACGGAAGGTCCTCGAGCTCGCGCGCGAGCCGGGACGCGGCGGTGGTGTCCGTGAACTGGATGCCCATGCCGGGGGCCTGCACGCCGCCCTCTCCTTGGCGCTGGCTGTGGAGCCACGCCACCCGTCCCTCGATCTCGTGGAGCCGATCGCTCTCGGGCAGCCGGAAGCGCATCTTGACCACGCTGCCCCGCGAGAGGGGGAGGTCCGACTCCAGGAAGAGGCCGCCGGCGCCGAGG